>NZ_JBQEOE010000018.1:59782-103212 GCF_052045105.1 Lysobacter sp. 22409
TTACCTTTCTTTTGTTGCTTTAGACAAAAGAAAGTAACCCGCCGCTTTAGTGGCGGAAGCTTTTGGCGTTTGATCTAGATCCTGATCTTGATCTTGCCGGAGCGATACGCCGCGAGACCATTACAGCGCGGTCGTGATTTATGGCGAGAGGAAATCCCTGTGGGACGCCGCTCCTACAAAGGCCTCCTCGAGACGGCGCGAGGTCGAGGCATCGCGGTCGCGGCTTGCGCCGCTCCTACCCTTGCGGCAGCCCGCGGCCTCGGCGGATGACTTCGGCGTTGTTGCCTCTGCGCGTCTCCTGGTCGCGGCTCGCGCCGCTCCTACCCCTGCGACGAATCACATCTTCGATCAATGACGAAGGCGTTGCGGACTCGGCACGTCCCGCGGTCGCGGCTTGTGACCGAAGGAAATCCAGTAGGACGCCGCTCCTACCCTGGCAAGCGCACGCCGCTTCGACGAATAACTATGGCCTTCGTTGCCTCGGCACGTCCCGCGGTCGCGGCTTACGCCGCTCCTACAGGGGCCATCCGAAACGACACGGAGATCGAAGCACAACCAGCGCAGGCGCAATCGCGGCGCGCCCAGCGCCTCACAATCCCGGCGGCAACTTAACCTCAAACCGCGCCCCGCCCAGTTCCTCCGACGGAATCACGTCGAGCGTGCCGCGATACCCGCGCACCAGGTCCTGCACGATCGCCAGGCCGATGCCGTGGCCGTGCACGCGCTCGTCGCCGCGCACGCCGCGCTGCAGGATGGAGGCGATCTTTTCCGGCGGAATGCCGGGGCCGTCGTCGTCGACGGCAAGCAACAAGCCCGGCCGGCGGTTGGCCGCGGTCTCGCCCGACTGCACCGTCAGCAGCACGCGCGAGTTCGCCCACTTGAAGGCGTTCTCAAGCAGATTGCCGAGCAGTTCCTGCAGGTCGCCCGGCTCGCCATGGAACTGCACGCCCTCGGCGACGTCGAACTCGCACAAGATGCCCTTGGACGAGTAGACCTTTTCCAGGCCGCGCACGATCTCTTCGGCATGCGGCTCGATCGCGATCGGCGCGGCGAACAGCGCATGGCCGCCGGACGCGGCGCGCGACAGTTGATACGAAACCAGGTCGTTCATACGCCGCAGTTGCATGTCGACGTCCTCGCGCAGGCCGGCGTCGATCGCCGCGCCACCGTTCTGGTCGTCGTCCAGGCGCGCGCGCAGCACCGCCAACGGCGTCTTCAGGCTGTGCGCCAGGTCGGCCAGGGTGTTGCGCTGGCGGTCGAGGTTTTCGCGCTCGCTCTCGATGAAGGCGTTGATGCTTTCGGTCAGCGGTTCCAGCTCGCGCGGGTGGCGCTCGCTCATGCGCGAGGCCAGGCCGCGCTGCACGCGCTTGAGCTCCTCGATCACGCGCTTCAGCGGGCGCAGGCTCCATTGCATGATCAGCGCCTGCAGCAGCAGCAGAATCACGCCGGCGCCGCCGAGGTTGCGCCACAGCGACAGGCGGAACACCGCGACCTGCTGGCGCAACGCGCTGGTGTCTTCGAGGATGTAGATCGTGTACTGGAACTCGGACTTGGAGTCGCCGTCGACGCTCCAGATCAGGCCGCGCCCATAGCGATAGGCCTCGCCGGCATGGCCGTTGATCTCGGTGATCGGCAACGGGCCTTCGAAGGTCTCCTCGGCGGCTTTGAGCATGCCGCCGTCGGGCAGCACCGGCCCTTGCGCGGACATCGAGTCCCAGTGCCCGTTAGGCAGGATCACTTCCGCGTACAGGCCGCTGCCGGGCCGGTCGAAACGCGGGTCCGGCGGGTCATAGGGCGGGATGATTTCGCCGCCGCGGCCGAAATCGGTGTCGGCGGCATAGGCCAGCGCGTAACTGGTCAGGCGCTGGCGCATGTTGCTCTCGGCCGTTTCCAGGAACGCGCGGTCGAGCGCGTAGCCGGCCAGGGCCAGGAAAGCGAGCAGGCCGAGGCTGGCGGCCAGCAACTGGCGCGCGCGCAGCGAGCGGGGCTGACCCCAGCTCATGGCATCGGACGGGCCGGACGGCCCGCATCAGGAGGAGACGCGGGCCGCATAGGGGTCCGGAAAGGTTCCTGGATCAGTCGCCGCTGCGCGGAATGGCGAACCGGTAGCCGCGACCGCGTACGGTCTCGATCGGCTTCAGGGCGCCGTCCGGGTCGAGCTTCTTGCGCAGGCGGCCGATGAAGACCTCCAGCACGTTCGAGTCGCGGTCGAAATCCTGCTGGTAGATGTGCTCGGTCAGGTCGGCCTTCGAGACCAACTCGCCGGCGTGCATCATCAGGTATTCCAGGACCTTGTACTCGTAGCTCGTCAGGTCGACGTTGCCGCCGTTGACGCTGACCGTCTGCGCCGCCAGGTCGAGCATGACCGGGCCACATTCCAGGGTCGGCTTGCTCCAGCCCGCGGCGCGGCGCACCAGCGCGTTGAGACGCGCCAGCAGCTCCTCGACGTGGAAGGGCTTGACCAGGTAGTCGTCGGCGCCCTGCTTCAGGCCCTCGACCTTGTCCTGCCAGCTCGACCGCGCGGTCAGGATCAGCACCGGGAATTTCTTGCCTTCGTCGCGCAAGGCCTTGATCAGCTCCATGCCCGACATCTTCGGCAAGCCCAGGTCGATGATGCCCAGGTCGAACGGCACCTCGCGGCCCATGTACAGGCCTTCCTCGCCGTCTTGCGCGGCATCGACCGCGAAGCCCTCACGCTTGAGGCGGGCGGCCAGGGTCTCGCGCAGCGGCGCTTCGTCTTCGACCAGCAGAATTCGCATGGGCACTCCCTTGTATAAATATCGGCCCGACAGGATCGTCCGGGCCGTCGAAGCGAAGGTTAGTCGTTGTTATTGTCGTCGCGGCGTGTAGGGCGGTCGTCGTCGCGGCGCCCCCGCTGCTGCGGGTCGTCCATGTATATCCGGACCCGGCCGCTGGAATCGACGACCTTGACCCGGTTTACGTCACGGCCGTCGAAAGGAATGCGCTCGGCGCTCAGGACCTGGCCGCCGCCGCTCTCCCGCTCGACCCGACGGATGGCGTCGGACAGGGAGCGATGGTCGTCGCGGCGGTCGTGCCCGCGGCCGCCACGGCCGTCGTCGTGCTGAGCCAAGGCATTGCCGGCCGCGGCGCACGAGGCGACGAGCAGCAGCAACGACAGGACGCGGGTGGACCGGATGCTCATGACGATCTTAGGATGCCCCAGCGGAACAATAATGTGCGAACTTGCGACGTGGGGGCATTTTCGGAACGGGGCAGTGAATCCGATCTGAACTTTTCGCTTGCATCCGGCTGCCATTCAGGCCGGTTCGACCGCCATCACACGTAGCGCCAGCAAAGTCCGTGCGCAGCTGAGAGTCATTCCTAATAAATCTCGCCGACGCAGCAGCGCAGTGAGCCGCCGCCGGCCTCGATCGCGTCCAGTTCGACCGTCTCCAGCGCGAAACCGGCCGCGGCCAGTCCGGCCCGGGTGGGCCCGGCCAGCGCCCGCCCGGCGGCGGCGCTCATCCAGACCCGGTCGGCCGACAGCGCGATCGAATTGGCCACGAAGGCGGCGTGCTCGGCCGCCGACAGGATCATCCCGTGCGGGGCATAGAAGCCGGCGATGGCCGACGCCAGCGCCGGCGCGGCGAAACCGGCCGGGCTGACCAGCGCGGCGCGGCCGGCCAGGACCGCCAGCACGACATTGGTGTGGTACTCGCCCGGCGCCAGCTCGAACAGCAGGGTCGCGCGCAGGCCCAGGGCCTCGTGCATGAGCCGTGCGCCGGCCTCGTCGCAGCGCTCGGACAGGCCGGCAAAGCCCAGGCCGCGGGCGCGGTCGACCACCAGGGCGCCGGTCAGCTCGCAGGGGTGGCCCTGCAGCGACAGATCGACCTCCCGATAACCCAGCACCCGGCCGAAGAAGGCGCGGATGTCGGCGCGCCCGGCCTCGCGCTGGCGGACCGGGTGGCGCATCCGCCCGACCAGGTAGCGCGGTGCCCCGCCCGGCTCCCGCGCCGCGTCGGGCCGCCCGGTCGCGAACACGTTGTTGGGGAACAAGGCGTCCGGGGTATCCGGATCGCCGGCGAAGCAGATCGTGGGCAGCACCGCCGACAGACTGCGCTGGAGCTCGCGATGCTGGGCGCTGGCGCGGCCGGGGTCGAAATCGGCTGCCTGCGCCATGTAGCGGTTGTCGCCGGCCGACTGCTCGGCGCGGGCGAACCCGTCCGGCGCGACCAGGAACGCCGCGCGCGCCGTGGCCGGGCCGAAATCGGCGGCGAGGGTGCGGGCCTGGGCGAAGAAGGCATCGGGATCGCGGGTGATCATGCGGACTCGCAGGCAGGCGCCGGTGGGGTTGGCGGAGGGCTATGGACGCGGCAGAGCCGGGAAACGCTGGTACCAGGACCTCAGGCGGCGTCGCGGGCGGCGAAGGATTCGGTCACCGCCAGGGCCTGCTCGATCAGCGACCAGTCGGCGCCGGGCTTGTGCGCGCCCTCGCTGAGCACCTGACGGAAGGCGCGACCGCCGCGCTCGCCGTGGAACAGGCCGAGCATGTGCCGGGTGATGTGCTTGAGGAACACCCCACGCGCGAGTTCCGCCTCGACATAGGGCCGCAACGAACGCAGCAGCTCGGCCCGACTGCGCAACTCGCCGCCGAACCAGGCGGTGTCGATCCGATGCAGCACGTAAGGCTCGTGATAGGCCGCGCGGCCGAGCATTGAGCCGTCGGCGTGCTCGAGATGCGAGGTCGCCTCCTCGGCCGAGGCAATACCGCCATTAACCAGGATCTTGAGCTGCGGCCGTTCGCGCTTGAGCTGATACGCCCAGTCGTAACGCAGCGGCGGCACTTCGCGATTCTCTTTCGGCGACAGCCCCTTGAGCCAGGCATTGCGCGCATGCACCACGAACATCGTGCAACCGGCCGCCGCGACCTCGTCGACGAAGGCCAGGAACACCTCGAAACGATGATCGTCGTCGACACCGAGACGGCACTTCACCGTCACCGGCACATCGCAAGCTGCGATCATCGCCGCGACCGACTCGGCGACCAGCGCCGGCTCGCGCATCAGGCAGGCGCCGAAACGCCCGGCCTGCACCCGGTCCGACGGGCAACCGCAATTGAGATTGATCTCGTCGAACCCGCGCTCGGCGCCGATCCGCGCCGCCTGCGCCAACAAGGCCGGCTCGCTGCCCCCGAGCTGCAAGGCCACCGGATGCTCGACCGGGTCCATCGCCAGCAGCCGCGCGCGGTCGCCGTGGATGACCGCATTCGCATGCACCATCTCGGTATACAACCGCGCATGCGGCGCCAGGGTGCGATGAAACACCCGGCAATGCGAATCGGTCCAGTCCATCATCGGGGCGACGGAAAGACGGATGGCCTGAGATTCCAATATTTTCCCGGTTGCTTCGATCACTGCTGAAACCCGCCTGCCCTGTTGAGTCCCCGGATACCTGCTGAACTCAGGCCGAGATAAGGCGTAAGTGTAGCAATGGCGGGGGTTGAGCACCTGAAAGCGATACTCCCGGTTGCGTTAACTTGCATCCGGCCACAGCCGACGCGCAGTGCGCCCTGCAGGAATATCGAAACGCAGGGTAATTACCCGAGGCCGGTGTAGGAAAAGTCTGATGCTACGACGGCTGCTCCTGAGCGATACTCAATGCGGTATTACGAGGCCGAGCGGGCAAATACGGCAGACCCGCGTTGCAGGGAAGGGACCATCAGGATGGCAGCGGATGAAGGGACGTTCGACTGGGTGCAGTTTCCGCATGGCCGGGCGCGCTTTGCTGGCGGCGTCCGTGGGGCCGAACAATCAGGCCACGACACTTTCGCCATCGAGCTGGACGACATCGAGTACTTCGGCGAAATAAGAAACACCTGGCCAGACCGCGAGCATTTCAATCTCGAAGTCGTGTCGTTCGGCCACCACATGCCCGAGAACATCGGCATGCCGATGAACGCCACCAACCCTTTCATCGCGAAGTTTTCATCCGATCAACTGCGAACGGTCCAGACGTTGATCTTGGGACTCGTCGAGGAATTTACGAAGCGCAATGACAGGCCGGTCATCATGTACATGGAGAACGAAAGCCAATTCCTTGGGAAGGTCACTTTTGCGAACGACTGGGCGTTGACGGCCCCTGGGTGTTGAGGATTCGGTTCCGGACCTCCCTCGCCTAGCAGCCTTCTATCCAAGAGCATCGTTATGACCCGTCTTCCACCGCCACCCGTGCCAAAGAAGTTGCATCAAATGCTTAGGGACTATCCCAAGCACATCGAGCGACTGCAGGAAGTTCTCAACACCGTAGTCGAAAAGCCGTCGCCGCTGACACCGCCATTCGAGGTGGCTATATGGGTGCTGGAAAGCCGGTTGGAGGCTTTCATTCGCGAAGCCAGGACTGAGTTGGAAGACGCGGAGGTCAGTGGCGATATGGATTCGATCGGGCAGGCGAAGATCAAGGAGGAACTCATGTTCAGGGCCAGATCGAGCAATGGCGGCATGAAGGGACTGCACGATCTATGGGATTACTTCGAAGGGAACAAGGACGCTTCCTAATGAACCGAAAGCGCAGTTCTCACGACCGAAGAATCCCCGAGTACGTGGCCAGCCCCCGGATACAATGCCCTGCAGAATGGAAAACATGGCCATGACGAACGACGTTGCTCCTCTCTCCCTTCGCCATAACTCACTTCTGCCGCCTATACCCAAGCGACTGACGGAAATGCTCAAGGACTACCCAGAGCACCTGGAGCGACTGCAAAAGACGCTTAATCAGGTAGCGGAAGAACCACCTTCGGTGAGCACCAAGTTCGAAATTGTGACTTGGATGCTACAAGGCCAGCTAGAGGAGTTTTTCCGGGACGCTCGAGCCGAGTGGGAAGCAGCAAAGGCAACCAAGGACGAGAGTGCAGTGGCCAGAGCTAAGGATAAGGAGCGATTGATGTCGCAGGCGGGCTGGAAGCACGTCTGGATCGGTGACGAAGCGCTTTGGGACTATTTTCAGCCGAGCCAAATAAATTCAAAGTCCCCACAACCTATGAATTAAGCGCTCCCCACTCAATGCTCTAACATTAAAGAAACCATACTGTAATTCTTTGTTTTTCGAAAAGGATAGATATATGAGCTTCATCAATGAATTCATTTCCGATGAAGATGCCGATAATTATCAACTCAAACAAATCGACGAGAAATTCATATCCAACGGAACGAATGCCCGGGATTGGACGATTGACCGAGACAGGAGCATCTATCTAAGAAACGTAGCGATAGGCAGCGGAGCAGAGCCGGAACTTCGAAACAGAACGCTGTGGACATTCTATTGGCAGGGCGACCTGCTGAACTTGCGCTTGGATTTACTAGCTGGAACAGGAGGCCGCGGCGAACCAGGATGGTCGCACTGGCTACTCGTCTGGTTGAACGGAAGCA
Source organism: Lysobacter sp. 22409 (assembly GCF_052045105.1). Classification (NCBI taxonomy): domain Bacteria; kingdom Pseudomonadati; phylum Pseudomonadota; class Gammaproteobacteria; order Lysobacterales; family Lysobacteraceae; genus Lysobacter; species Lysobacter sp. 22409. The sequence goes on from NZ_JBQEOE010000018.1 coordinate 67,168, forward strand.
ACGGCTTGCCGGCACACCTCAGATCAAAGAAAGACGAAGTGATCCGTGATCTGGAAGAAGCACTAATCGCCTATAAGGACTTTGGCGTTTACTCGAAAAATACCGAGTACACCATCACCCTGGATATCAGTGAGGAATGCGTTTTATGACGTCTCCTTCCCTGACCTCCCAGCAAGCTATCGAGCTCCTGCGCAGGAGTCCTGAAGCCTATCGCTCGCCGGAACAGCTGCGTCAGCTAGCTGCGCAGGTAGATGCGGATAGTCCGGGACAGCTCACTGTTCTTTACAGCGGACCGACAGCAAAAGGTGTGTGGTCTTCGGATGTGATCGACAGCATGGTGGAGGCGAATGAAGACGTTCGCGTCATCAATAAAAGCGAAGCAGCCAAATTCCTGAAGTCACGCGATTTCTTTAGCGCAGTGGCCGATGCATACGACATCCCTGTCCGCCCGCTAATCGATGCCTCGTATCGCGGCCCCGCCGCCGACTGGCTCTACCATCCCACCGAAGGCCCGTGGGCCGATGCGTCGGCACGATTTGCGGATAAGACGGTCGGCGAGGTCCGCGCGATCGCGAGCGACGCGCTGCCGAGTCGCGTCTTCGGCGCGATAGAGGTGCCGCACGTCCTCGCCAACCCGAACGTTACCACCGTGGAAGGGATTCCGCGCGATGTACTGGTCGCGCGCCAGTCTAGCCATGGCACCCAAGCCGCATTCGAGATGATCGTTGCGCGGGCTCGGGACAACGTGGGGCAATTGCAAGTGGCAGTGAACTATGCCGGCATGCCGTTGCGGGGAGATTCGGGCCTTATCCTGACGGATAGCCGCGCTTATATGGTCGGCACTCAGGTTGAAGGCAAGACACCTGGGTTTACCACGCTCACTCGTCCGCTCGCTGACAGAATGAATCCGCCAACGGAGTACGTACTCGCGGGTGAACAACATTTCGCAGACTGGCAGGCCCAGGTAGCCCAGAGCGAGCGCGCAATGGAGGCCGCTCGCGCAGCGCCTATCAGGCGAATGGGCGCCGCTGTCGGCCTCGGCGTCGCCGCCAGCATCTACGACGCAAAACAGACCGGCGACCGCATCGGCACCTTGCTCGCGCAGGACAATCCGCTCGCCGCGCAATCGCAGTTCGCCCATTACGCGGCGCGCGGCACCGGCGGTTGGCTCGGCGGCGCGGCGGCCGGTCTCGCGGTGGGCTGGGAAACCGGGCCGGGTGCGATCGCGTTCGTGGCGGTCGGCGCGATCGCCGGCAGCGAGGTCGGCGAGAAGGTCGCCCAGTGGTGGGACGAGCGCCAGGTCTACAACCAGACCGACCGCGACGGCGTGGACTGGAAGTACAACGGCAAGCAATGGCTGAGGCAGGAGCCCGGCGACCTGCGCGACGACGGCGTCACCATTGCCGAGAAGCAGTCGTTCGCCGCCTTGCCGGACAAGGCACGGGAACTCACCTACCTGGCCAGCAATTCGTCCAGCGCCTTGGCGATGGGCAAACTGGAGCCGCCGCGCGACCCGTACGTTCTGCCGGCCAACGAGACCGACAAGCACAGCTTCGCCCAAGCCGACTGGCAGCGTAATGCGGAGACCGGCGACTGGGTCCGCCAGGTGGTGATCGCGCGCACCGACCGCGGCCACCCGCTGGTCAATCCGGAAAAAGCCTCGCCCGAACGCGCCGCGGAACTGGACCGGATGTCGGAGCAAGTGGTCCGCGAAAACATCGCCAGCGGCCCGGCACCGATCGCCGCGCGATACGAACAGGCCTATCGCCGCAACGGTTGGGATGCGTTCGGACCGATGCCGGAGCCGGTGCTGGCAGCGCTCGCCGAGCCGAACAGCCTGCAAGCCTCGGACGGCCACCAGTATCGCCGCGATGACGAGGGCCAGTGGCAGCGCCAAGACGGCCTGATGGCCGGCCGCCAGGCGTCGGGCAATCTGCAACGGGAACTCGACACCACGCGCGCCGAATTGCAGACGCAACTCGTGCAGCACGATCGGCACCTTTTGACGATTCCGCAGTGGCAGGCGCCGTCGTTGGACGAAAAGGATCGCGCCAACGTAATGTCCACCTATGCCGCGCTCGGCATCAAGCCGAATCCAGAGCGCCTGGACGCGGTGATGGATGCCTTGCAGCGCACGCGGGAGGCGCACGGCATCGACCCGCATGCCAGTTCCCTGCACGTGGAGCGCAGCCCGAACGGCGGCTACGACATCGACAGCCCGCTCGCCCACTTGCGTCGCGACAACGGCGTGGTCCAGATCGTCGCGGTCACGAGCACTGAGGACATCCAGCAGGCAGTGGCGGCCCGGCGCGAACGCGCGCCCCCCATTCCCGACACCCCGGAACTGCGCGTCGCCACGCTGTCGCCGCAGCAACGCGAGGCCCACCAACAGGCCGAGCGCGAAGCCAACCGGCAAGGGCTGTCGCGCGACGAGGTGCAGCAGGCGGCGCAACAGGCCGCCGTGGCGACCGCCTCGCCCGAACTCGCGCCGTCGGTTCCGGCACTCGATGATGCGCAACCCGTGCGTATGACCGGCGCGCCGGTTCCGCCGTCGGATTTGCGCCGAGAAGCCGAGCCCACAGCGGCGCCCACACCCTCGCCCGCACCCACGGTCGCGGCGCCCGCACCGATCGCCGAAACCGCCCCGGAACCCGAGCGTCCCCAAGCGGAAGCCGCAGCCCAGGCCAAAACGGTTGCCGCCGAGTCGCGCCAACCCGAATCGCCCCAGGCCGAGGTACCGCTGCGCGCATCCGAGCCGGCGGCAGCGCCGACTGCTTTCGTGCCGGGCGCTTCCATCGAAGCCGCTCCTGCCGAAGCCGCTCCTGCCCAGCCTGCCGCCAACCAGCCCGCCGCCATCCAACCTGCAGTCGTCCAACCCGATTCCGCGCAGCCGGCCACCGTCGCGCCTGCAATCGCGGCCAGCTCCGCTGCGAACAAACAGGACGACGTGCTTCGCCCCGGCGACCGCGGGCAAGAGGTGGAGCTGTTGCAATACCGCTTGCATCGCGTCGGTTATCGCGGCGCCGATGGCGAGCCGCTGGCTCAGAACGGCGAATACGATGCGGCCACCGAACAGGCCGTGCGTCAGTTCCAGCGCGACCAGGGCCTCGCCGACACCGGCATGGCCGATCCGGCCACGCAGCAGGCGATGTCGGCGGCGCAGCATGCGCGGATCGAATCGAGCAAGAGCGCCGGGCAGAACCCGCCGCAGGCGCAGGCCCGCACGCCGGCCCTGCCGGAATCGGACGCCCCACCGGAACGCCCCGCCGCCGTCGCCCGGCGGGACGACGAGGCGCCTTCGCAGGCAGCGCGCGAATTCGGTTCTCGTGCGCCGTCGAATGAAGAAGGCGCTCGATCCGCGCAGCCTGCCGAACGCCCACAGCCGACCGAGTTCATCGCACAGGACGAACGGGCGGCGCCGCGGCCGCAGACCGATGAAGCGCAACAGCCTCCGGCGCGCGAGACCGCCAACCTCGCTCGCGACGAGCAGCCGCAAACGCAAGCACCGGCTCGTTCGCACGAACCTGCGCAGCAGGCCGATGCGTTCGCCCCGGCTGCGGAGCGGACCACATCGCCACGCACCACCGAAACCGCAGCCACTACGCCGACGCGAGAGCCCCTACGAGAATCCGCACGAGAGCCTGCGCCGATGACGGCCCAGCCCGAGCCGCTCTTCAGCCTGTCGCGGTTAACGCCCAACGACCAGGCGATGTTCGCCAAGATCCGCGCCGGCGTGCCGGCGGACGTGCCGGACGAAACCGTGGCGAAGGCGATGCTGGAAGCCAAGCTCAACGGCATTCCGGATGCGGACCGCATCGACAAGGCGGCCGTGGTCGACGGCAAGCTGTGGGTCGCGGGCACCATCCCCGGGTTCCATGCCGGCGTATCGGTGGCCGAACAGGCGCCGGCGATGCAGGACACCTTGCGCGAGACGCAGTCGTTCAACCAACAGCGCGACGAGCGCTTGGCGCAGGAGTCGACGCAGAAGGCCCAGGACGAACCCGGGCGGGCCGCACGCATGCAGTGACGAGGCACGCAGCCACGGGCGGCGGCTGCGATCGGCGGCCGTCGCGGCGCCATAGCGCGCTCGGGCGATGCCCGGGCGGTCGCGCCGGGAGCCTCGCCCTGCTTCGCGAGCCACCCGATCGAGTCATCCAAACACGGCCTGCCCAGTCGCCTCGCACTGGGTTGGCGCCGCCGGATAGTGCAAGCTATCGGCAGGAGTAATCGGCAGGAGCCGCACGTGGGTCATTGGTTCGTCTCGCTGAGCGCCATCGAAGTGATGGTCGTGGGCGTGTTGTATTTCGCCGCGCTGTATCTGCTGAGCGGCGGCCTGAACTGGTGGCTGACCCACACCCTGCTGCCGACGCTCGGCTACGGCCGCCGTCTGGACACCCGCCCGTTGCCGCCCGGCCAGTTGCGCCGCGAGTTCGGCGCCTCGGCCGTCTCGATCCTGATCTTCGGCCTCGGCCTGGTCGTGCCCTGGGGCATGCTGCGCCTGGGCTGGGCGCGGTTCGCGGTCGACCCGCCGGCCTGGCGCGTGCTGCTCGAAATCGCCGTGCTGTTCCTGTGGAACGAGCTGCACTTCTATCTCAACCACCGCGCCCTGCACACGAGTTGGCTGCGCCGTTTCCACGGCATGCACCACCGCTCGCACGTCGCCACGCCGTTCTCGACTTACGCCTTCCACCCGGTCGAGGCGGTGATGCTCGGCAGCGTGCCGCTAATCCCGATGCTGCTGCACGATTTCAGCTTCATCGCGCTGGCCAGCCTGCCGGTGCTCAGCATCGCCCTCAACAACCTCGGCCACAGCAACTACGAAGCCAGCCACACCGCGCCGGCGCGCGGATGGCGCGGCGCCAGCCGTCGCCATCATCTGCACCACGCGCGCTACAACGGCAACTACGGCTTCCTGCTGGAAGTGTTCGACCGCTGGGCCGGCACGGTGATCGACCCCGCCGCCGAAGACGCCCGCCCTGCGGCGCGAACCCGCACGGACGGCGCGGCATGAGCGACGGCGCGGCCCGCGATGAAGCAGGCCTCCACCAGGCCCGTCCCGACGAGGCCGGCCCTGAGGAGGCGCGCTCCAACGCGACAGGTCCCGGCATCGGCGCACTGCGCCATCGCCGCGACCTGCAGAGCCTGGCCTATCTGATCGCGCAGCCGCTGCTGGCGCTGTGGCAGTGGCGGCACGGTTTCAGCCTGCCCCTGTATGCGCTGATGCTGTACCTGGCGATCGCGGTCAGCGTGATCCACCACAACCATGCGCACCTGCCGATGTGGCGCGGGCGCTGGCGCAATCGCTGCACCGATCTGCTGATCACCGTGCTGCAGGGTCACCCGACCTTCGTCTTCCATCCCGCGCACAACCGCAACCACCATCGCCATCGCCACGGCCCGGGCGACGTCGCCCGCACCTGGCGCTTCGGCGACCACAATCACGCGCTCGGCTGGCTGCTGCATCCGCTGCAGGCGATCGCGGTGATCTATCCCTTCCTGTTCGATTGGCTGCGCGGCGTGCGCCGGCGCGCGCCCGGGGCCTATCGCTGGTATCTGCTGCAGTACGCGGCCTGGCTGGGTTCGTGGGCCGCGCTGTTGGCCATCGACCCGGGCAAGGCGCTGGCGCTGGTGATCCTGCCGCAATTGCTGGGCCTGCACTGGCTGCTCTCGGCCAACTACCTGCAGCATGCCCACGCCGACGATGCGGCGCGGTTCGGCTACGCGCGCAATTTCGAGGGCTGGCTCAACCCGCTGCTGTTCAATATCGGCTTGCACACCGCCCACCACGAACACGGCCGCGCGCACTGGTCCGAACTGCCGCGGCTGCACCACCGTTACCGCCCTTTGATCGACCCACGCCTGCTCGAAGCCAGCTTCGCCGGCTACGCCTGGCGCGTATTCGTCCTGGGCCCGTTCCTGCCGCAGTATCGCTCGCGCTCCTTGCGCCCGGCCGATACCTGCGCGGCCATCGACGGGCCTGCCACCACTGCCAAGGATTGTTGATGCCCACCCGTTTCGAACGCACTTTCATCGAGGGCAGCGGCCGCTTCCTGCCCGGCGCGCCCGTCGACAACGCCGCGATGGATGCCTACATCGCGCCGCTGAGCAAGCTGTCCGACCGGATCAAGCGCCGGATCCTGGCCGAGAACGGCATCCTGACGCGTCATTACGCGGTCGATGCCGAGGGCCGCACCGTGCACTCCTGCGCCGACATGGCCGCATCGGCGATCCGGCAGTGTCTGGCCAGCACGGACACCGCGCTCGACGGCATCGGCCTGCTCGCCTGCGGCACCTCCGGCGGCGATGCGCTGATGCCGGGCTTCGCCTGCATGGTGCAGGGCGAACTGGCCGCGCCGCCGATGCAGACCCTGTCCGCGCACGGCATCTGCGCCTCCGGCGTCGGCGCCTGGGAAAGCGCGGCATCGGCGGTCGAACTGGGTTCGCACCAGCGCGCCCTGGTCGCGGCGGCAGAAATGCCGTCGCGCTTGTTCAAGCGTTCGCGCTATGCCGCGCGCGACTACAACGCCGATTTCGACGCGCACTTCCTGCGCTGGATGCTGTCCGACGGCGCCGGCGCCCTGCAGCTGAGTTCGGCACCGAAGCCGCGCGACGGCCTGCGCCTGCGGTTGCGCTTCATCCATCAGCGTTCGTTCTCCGGCGATTACCCGGTGTGCATGCAATTGGGACTGACGCCGGATCGCACCCGCAGCCATCTCGATTACGACTCCTGGCAGGCCGCCGAAGCCGACGGCGCGCTGTTCTTGCGCCAGGACATCCGCCTGCTGCCGCATCTGTTCGACGTCGGCGTGCACGAGTACGCCAAGCTGGCCCACGCCGGTTGGTTCGACCCGGCCAAGATCGATCACTTCCTCTGCCATTACTCGTCCGAGCGCTTCGCCCCGGTGGTCGACGAGCTGATGTGCAAGGCCGGACTGGAGATTCCGCGCGAACGTTGGTACAGCAACCTGACCTCGCGCGGCAACACCGGCGCGGCGTCGATCTTCATCATGCTCGACGAGTTCCTGCGCACCCGCACCTTGCAGCCGGGCGAACGCATCCTGTGCTTCATTCCGGAGTCCGGCCGCTTCACCGTCGCCTTCGTGCTGATCGAAGTCGAAGCCGCCGATGCGCCGCTGATCGCTTCCGCGTCCGTGCCCACGACGACTCCGGCCGTCGCCGCAGCGCACGATCCCGAGCTGATCGCGCCGCCGCACGACCCGGCCGACGCGCCCGCGGCCCTGCGTCATCTGCTTGGCGAGTTGGCGACGATCTGGCACGACTACCGATCGCGCGCCTGGCGCACACCGGTGATCCGCAAGCTGCGCGAGCGCCGCTTCGCCACCGCCGATTACGTGCAGTGGATGCAGCACTGGATCCCGCAGGTCCGCGAAGGCAGCAAATGGATGCGCGAAGGCGCGGCCGCGGTGCAGGCGCCGTACACCGAGCTCAGCGCCCTGATCGAAACCCATGCCGGCGACGAACAGGACGACTACATGATCCTGTACGAGGACTACCGCAAGGCCGGCGGCGCCGTCGCCGACATCGACGCCCTGCGCCGCAACCCGGGCGGCGAAGCGCTCAACAGCTACCTGCACGCCTTGGCGGCGACGCCGAATCCGCTCGGCCTGCTCGGCGCGATCTACATCATCGAAGGCACCGGCCAGCGCATCATCCCGGCCCTGTTGCCGCTGATGAAGGCCAGCCTGTCCCTGCCGGCCGACGCCTTCCGTTTCCTCGAATACCATGGCAGCAACGACGAGCACCATCTGGCCCGCTGGCTGCGGGCGATCGAGATCGTGCTCGAACACGACGCCGACGGCGAAGGCGCCCGTGCCATCATCGCCACGGCTCGACGCACCGCGGAGCTCTATCTCATGCAGTTCGATCACGTGATGCCGGCATGAAGTACCAACCCGAGTTCCTCGAGCAGGCCTACGACCCGCGCGACCCCAGTCCGTGGCTGGCCCTGTACCTGGATCGCAGCACGCCGCTCGACGACGAGGTCAAGCGCGCCTGGCTGGCCGATTCCAGCTCGCGCTCGCGCCAGTTCGTGCTGCCGTTCATGCGGCCGCTGGCGCGCACCTTGATCGTGCTGATCCAGGTCGCCAAGGTATTCGCCCCGCGCCGGCTCGCGTTCTCGCGCACCCTGCACCGCCTGCTGGCCTGGGGCATGGAAAACTTCCTGCGCCCGGAAGCCAACTGGCTGATCCTGCGCCACTTCCATCTCGGCTCGCAGGTGCTGGAGTTCATCGGCAAGAACTCCGGGGTCGAGGTGCAGGGCAACCCGCTGCGCCCGGCCGCGGTGGCCGACGTGCGCGAGGACATGTTCCTGGTGCACGACCTCAACCTGTTCAATTTCGTCATCCGCCTCAACCAGAACCTGCAGGCGGCCGGGCGCGAACTGCAGTTCGTCGCCGACCCCGACCTGTCGATGGTCAAGCAACCCGAGCTGCGGCTGGAGGACATGCCGCGGCGCTGGCGCAATTTCCTCGACCTGCAGAGTTCGATCGAACTGTTCACGCCGATCTACCAACTGCTGCTCACCGACAGCGACTTCTGGCGCGCGACCAACTCGCTGCAGCTCGACGAGACCATCGGCCTGTACGTGGCGACTATCCTCGATGCACGCTCGCACCTGGTCCTGCTCAACAACCGCCATCCGCTGGTGCCGTTGTCGACCTTGCGCGCCGGCTTCCGCCTGACCCTGCACGGCCTGTCGACGGAAATGCTGCACGCCTTCCTGATGAGCAAGCGCGACCAGCAGGCGGCAGCGGCGGCCGTCGCCTGAAACCGCGGCCAGCCGTAGCCGCATCCGGCGCCTCGGCCCCTCGCGATGAGAGGCCGGGCCGCCGCGACCTGTAAGGGCATCACGGCCAAACCGACCAACCCACCCGGCAACGACCAACGCTGGCGCTGAGGATGTGCGCGGATCGTGCATTCGGCCAGGCTGACTAGGGTTTCCCCCGATTTACCGGCGTGCGGCGGCTGTCTAGGCTGCTCGGCATTGCAGTCCTCCCCTGCGCCGCGGCCGGCTTCCGGCTTGCACCGGCGCGACCGCCGATCTGCCCCGACCGGGCAAGGAGCCGTTCCATGAGCGTCGATTCCGCCGTTTCCGTCACCCAGGACAAACTCAGCCAGGGCTGGCTCGATTGGGACGTCAGCAAGGGCGACCTGGATGCGATCAACCGCGAGGTCGCCAACCTCACTCTGGCCGAGCGCAACGAGTTCATCGGCAAGCTCAGCAACGACGACATCAAGAACTGGACCCAGGAGATCGACGGCGCGATGGGCTCGCTCAGCGCCGGCGAGCGCGGTGAGTTGTTCAACCGCTTGGCCGAGGGTCTGGACGGGCCGCAGACCACCCGCTTCGTCGAAGCCTTCGACGGCAGCTCGGGCGGGCTCGAAGCCTTCGCCGACGCTATCGCCAGCCACGGCAGCAGCGACGCCAAGACCGCCTTCATCGGCGCGGTCAAAGGCGACATCGACGGCGAGTACAAGGCCACCCAGGGCACCTGGGGCAACAGCGAAACCGAAGCGGCCGGCAAGGTCCTGGCCAGCCTCGCCAACGACCCGCAGGCGTTCCAGCAAGCCGTCGGCTCGCTCAGCAAGGAGCAGTTGCAGGACGTGATGAACGTGGCCATGGGCCGCAAGTACATCGTCGACTTCAGCGGCCGCACCGCCGGCACCACCCAGTACGACCCGAGCGTGCTGACCGGCATCCTCAACGCCGCCCAGGGCGCCGACCTGCCGACCCGCACCGCGGTGTTCGAGGCGGCGATGCCGCAGTTGCAGACCATGCAGGGCGACAACGTCGGCCTGCTCGGCGCCGAACCCTACGTCGACGGCGTCGCCCAAGCCATGGGCAAGGTGCTCAGCCGCGACGAGGCCGTGGAAGCCGGCCTGCTCAAGATTCCGGAAGCGCCGGCCGGCGTGTCGATGGACGCCAACATCGCCGACACCCACAAGCACGAGTTCCCGAATCCGGGCGACATGGTCTGGTTCAAGGACCAAGTCCAGGGCGGTGGGCCGTGGGACTACAAGACCCAGGGCGCGCAGTACGAGAACTACGGCAACTTCCATTTCGGCGTGGTCGCCGCGGCGATGGACATCCCCGAGCAGATCGGCCTGCGCGGCGCCGGCTACGTACAGATCCAGTCCGACACCTCGCAGGACGGTTGGGGCAAGCCCTACGACCTGGGCGACAGCAGCTACGGCGACGACCCGCGCGACCAGGCCCAGATCAAGGCCGGTTACGACTACTACAACTCCGGCATGTGGCGGGTCTGGGCGGATTGACCGCTCGGCCGGATTCGATCGCGAAGGCGCCGGCCATGCCGGCGCCTTCGTCGTATTGGGCGTGCGTGCACTACTCCGCGGCGCCGCGCACCCGTAGGATCGAGCAGAACTCCGACCGAGACGAATCGCCGACGATGAAAGCCCGCATAGCTACGGTACTGACGATGGTGTTGACGGCGCTGCTCGCCATCGGCTGCAGCCACGACGCGATCATGCCCGACGTGGAAGTCGCCCGGGTCGCCTCGCCCGACCTGCAGGCCGACGCGGTGCTGACCGAAGCCAATCCCGGCGCCACGGCTTCCTTCATCTATCGGATCCGGATCGTGCCGCACGGCGCCGACTGGCGCTCGGCGCCCTCCGCCGCCGAGCTGTACGGCGCGACCCGCAACGCCCAGGCCTACGGCGTCGATCTGCACTGGCAGGACGCCAACAACGTGCGCGCCGATTACCTGCAGGGCCGGGTGATGAAACCGGCCTCGGCTGCAGTCTCGGTCGCGGGGCGCGCGGTGACGCTGCAATTGCGTAGCGGCGTCAGCAACCCGGCCGCGCCGGCCGGCGGCATGGCGCCCGAACCCAAGCAGGCACGGTAGACACGGCGCAAGGCGGCAGCACCGGGCCGGCCCCGCCTTCGAGGCAGCAGGCCGTTGCGCGGTCGTCGCTGGGCGCAAACAATCGTCGCGACATAACGCATCCACCTCTTCGCATTGCGCAAGCCGCGACGGCAAGCGCCGCCGCGACCCTTACGAACGCACCGTCACCCGCCAGCACCTCTCGGCCTCCTGGACCCAGTCGATCTCGACCGGCAGGAACTTCTCGATCAAGCGAGCGTTGCTGAGCAGATGCTCGCTGAGCGCGGCGGTGGTGAACTCACCGCCGCCGGCCAAGGCCATCGGCAACAACAGCTGATCCGACAAGTGCTCGCCGACCGCCGCCGGCGAGGACAGGTAGGCCGAGGCCTGCTTGACCAGGCCGATCGCGACCTGCTCAGCGCTGAGCCCACGCTCGCCGAGCGCACTGAACAGCTCGGTGTGCTGCTCGCCATGTACGCGCAGCAGCAACACGTTGGCTGGGCTTTGCGCGTTGACGACGCGGCGCAGATGCTGCTGATCCTCGGCCAAGCCCAGACGCTCGGCGACGACCGCCAGTTCGCGGTGGCCGATCTGATCCTGCAAGGCCGACAGCAACACGGTCGTGTCCAGGCGCGGGGCCGCATCGCGTTGGTCGAATACGCAGCGGCGCAATTGCGCGCACGGCGCTACGCGCAACTGCAGCGCACCGCCGCCGGCCGGGAAAAATCCATGGCGCTGCAAGACGAAGCTCGCCTCCACGCCCATGCGCTGCAAAGCCGGCAGATAGGCTTCGGCGATGAAGTCCGCGCACGGCGCCAGCGGGTTGTGGGTGCCGCCTTCGATGAACACCTCCGACGGCTCGGCGCACTGCCATAGCGCCGGCAGCACGGTCTGCAACACCAAGGTCGCCGAACCGGCGCTGCCGATCGAGAAACGATAGCGGCCGGCGTTGATCGCGCCGGGCATGAAGCGCAGCGTGGTCGCACCCAACTGTGCGCCGTGGACGTGGGCGCAGCCGATCTGCGCCGCGGCGCCGACTGCGGTCAAATGTTGGCGCATCAGCCCCGGGCGCGAGCGCTTGGCACGGATGTGCTGCATCTCGAACGCGGTGCCGGTGCACAGGCTCAGGGTCAATGCGGTACGCAGCAGCTGTCCGCCGCCGTCTTGCCCGCTGATTTCGATCAGTTCCATCTTGCGATCCATCCATCGGGACGGCCTTGCGGCCGCCCGCTCTCCTTTCCGTTTCGCGGCGCCGTTTCCGGTCGCCGCTATAGCTTGTTGGCGCGATACCGCGCGGCATTGCGGCCCGGGCGTTCAGCCCTTGACGCAAACCACCTGGCGCAGCGTATGCACGATCTCGACCAGGTCGCTCTGCGCGGCCATGACCGCATCGATCGACTTGTACGCGGCCGGCGACTCGTCGACCACGTCGGCGTCCTTGCGGCATTCCACGTGCGCGGTCGCCCGTGCATGCTCTTCCAGGCTGATGCGCTTCTTCGCCTCGGTGCGGCTCATCACGCGGCCTGCGCCGTGGCTGCAGCTATGGAAGCTGTCGGCATTGCCCAGCCCGCGCACGATGAAGCTCTTCGCGCCCATGCTGCCGGGAATGATGCCGAGCTCGCCCTTGCGCGCGCTCACCGCGCCCTTGCGGGTCACCAGTACGTCCTTGCCGAAGTGATGCTCGCGGTTGACGTAGTTGTGATGGCAGTTGACCGCCTCGGCCTGCGCCTCGAACGGCTTGGCGATGACCTTGCGCACCGAGTCGACCACGTGCTTCATCATGATCTCGCGGTTGCTGCGCGCGAAACGCTGCGCCCAGTCGACCGCGAACACATAGTCGGCGTAATGATCGCTGCCTTCCGGCAGGTAGGCCAAGTCCTGGTCCGGCAGGTTGATCATCCAACGGCGCATGTCCTGCTTCGCCAGCTCGATGAAATGGCTGCCGATCGCATTGCCGACGCCGCGCGAACCCGAGTGCAGCATGAACCACACGCGCTGCTCCTCGTCGAGGCAGACTTCGACGAAGTGGTTGCCGGTGCCGAGCGTACCGAGGTGGCTGAGGTGGTTGCTACGCTCGAGCTTCGGGTGCTTGGCGACGATGCGCTCGAAGCCCTCGTGCAGGCTCGACCAGCTCTGCAAGGACGCTTCCGGCGGATTCGCCCATGCACCCTTGTCGCGCAGGCCGCGGCCGACCGTGCGGCCATGCGGCACCGCCTTCTCGATGGCCGCACGCACCTCGCCCAGATGATCGGGCAAGTCCTGCGCGGTCAGGCTGGTGCGCACCGCGATCATGCCGCAGCCGATGTCGACGCCCACCGCCGCCGGCACGATCGCACCGACGGTCGGCACCACCGAACCCACGGTGGCGCCCTTGCCGAGGTGTACGTCGGGCATCACCGCGATCCAACGATGGATGAAGGGCAACTTGGCGATGTTCTGCAACTGGCGGCGCGCCTCGTCCTCGAGCGGAACGCCACGGGTCCAGTGCTTGATCGGCACCGCGCCCGGCTCGTTGATGACATCGTACTGGCTGGTGTTCATGGTCTTGCTCTCTTGGTTGCGCACACAATGAAGGGGAAAAGCTCGAAGGGCGAGCGCGGTTGCGCTGGGCCTCTACGACGGCCGCGGGTGCAGCACGAGGGAAAAGCGGCTGCGCGACGACGAAGACAAACGCAGCCGACTCCTGATCGCCTATCGGCCGGCGGACCCCAATGTCCGCCGGCCATCCTGTAACCGCATCGCACTTCCCTTGCGCGTGCGGTCGACGGGTTTCCAATCCGTCCACGCGAACACACTCCTTGCGTTCGCGTTGCGGCGCATCCTTGCGCCGCGGCGGTACCGATCCCTGGCCCGCCTTGGAACGGATCGGCGATCCGCTCCTTCCTTCTCTTTAATCTCCGCCCATATCGCGCATCCCCAATCGGCAAGTCGATGCCGGATTCGTCGATGCGCTAGCTCAATCGTTTGGCGGCCGCGGTGCGCTGCGGCAGGTGTTGCAACTGCTCCTAGCCGCTCGCGTGGAAGGCGCGGTTCAAGCCACCGGTCGCGGCGTACATCGGGGTTGGCCATCGGGACATTGCGGTTCGAACTCGCAGGTAGTAGCGCAAGCCCCGTGCCAACCACCCCGAGCCCAACCTATCTAATTGAATAAATTGATATTTACTTCAGAGTGACCGGTTTTGCTCGCCCGATCAGTCATTCGTTATCTATACTTTCTGATCGCTTTATATATGAATGTATAAACATGAAACGCCAGGTCGTGGTCGGCATGCTCGGCACCCAACTCGACGCCGGCCTGGGCCCGGGCCGCTGGGAGAAATGGCGGCCGACGGTTTCGCTGGGCATGCACGAGGACTTGCTGCTCGACCGCATCGAGCTGCTGGTCGACGAACGCCGCTACGGCAAACTCGCCGCCGTCGTCGCCCAGGACCTCGGCCAGGTCTCGCCCGAAACCCAGGTCCGTCGCCACGACACCTACCTCGCCGATCCCTGGGATTTCGAGGCCGTGTACGGCGCGCTGCACGACTTCGTACGCAATTACGACTTCCAGCCCGAGGAAGAGGACTACTACGTCCACATCACCACCGGCACCCACGTCAGCCAGATCTGCTGGTTCCTGCTGACCGAAAGCCGTCTGTTTCCGGGGCGCCTGCTGCAAACCGCGCCGCCGCGCAAACAGAACGGCGAGGCACCCGGCAGCTATGCGGTGATCGACCTGGACCTGTCGCGCTACGACCGCATCGCGCAGCGCTTCGCCGAGGAGCGCCTGCACGACCGCGACCTGCTCAAGAGCGGCATCGCCACGCGCAACCCGGCCTTCAACCGCATGATCGAACAGATCGAGACGGTGGCGACGCGTTCGAAATCGCCGATGTTGCTGATGGGCCCGACCGGCGCCGGCAAGAGCCAACTCGCACGCCGCGTGTTCGAACTCAAGAAGCAGAAGCATCAATTGCCGGGCCGTTTCGTCGAGGTCAACTGCGCGACCCTGCGCGGCGACGGCGCCATGAGCACCTTGTTCGGCCACATCAAGGGCGCCTACACCGGCGCCTCGACCGATCGCGCCGGCCTGTTGCGCTCGGCGCATCAAGGCCTGCTGTTCCTCGACGAAATCGGCGAGCTCGGTCTCGACGAACAGGCGATGCTGCTGCGGGCGCTGGAAGAAAAGCGTTTCCTGCCGGTCGGCGGCGACAAGGAAGTCGAGAGCGACTTCCAGTTGATCGCCGGTACCAATCGCGACCTGCAGCAGGCCGTGCTCGAAGGCCGCTTCCGCGACGACCTGCTGGCACGGCTCAATCTGTGGACATACCGTTTGCCCGGTCTGGCCGAGCGCGCCGAGGACATCGAACCGAACCTGGACTTCGAGCTCGAACGCCACTCCCGCGAGAACCGGCAACGGGTGACCTTCAACCGCGAAGCGCGCGAACGCTATCTGACCTTCTCGCGCAGCGCCGAGGCCACCTGGGGCGGCAACTTCCGCGACCTCGGCGCGTCGGTGATGCGTCTGGCGACCCTCGCCGAGGGCGGGCGCATCCGCAGCGATCTGGTCGAAGAGGAAATCGGCCGCCTGCGCCGGCAATGGCACGGCGCCGGCCTGCGCCCCAGCCTGCTCGACGAAGTCCTCGGCGAGCGTGCGGCCGAACTCGACCGCTTCGACCGCGTGCAACTGGAAGACGTGCTGCGCGCCTGCCGTCAGGCGAAGTCGCTGTCGCAAGCCGGACGCGAGCTGTTCGCGGTCTCGCGCGCGGCGCGCACCAGCACCAACGACGCCGATCGCCTGCGCAAATACCTGGCCCGGTTCGGACTGGATTGGGAGCAGGTGCGCGGACGCGGCTAGGCCGAGCGCCAGCGCACCGGCAGGCCCGCTTCAGCCCGCCTGCTCTTCCGCCTCGACCGCCCTGGACGCATTCGCGGGCGAGAGCCTGGACAGAAACTCGCGGCCGCGCCGGCCTGGCGCCATCAGGATGCCGGAGGTCGCCAGGAAGAAGCGCTCCAGTTCGAACGACACACAGCTGGCCACGCAGAAGTCCTCGCCTTCGCTGTGATTGACCGCGTAGTACAGCTCGATGCCGCGCGCCTCCAGATCGGCCACGACCTCGGGCAACAGCAGGTCCGGCGCCAACCTTGGCCGGTCCGGATGCGGCCAGTCGACGCGCTCGAGCCGGTCGCGATCGACCTCGAAATAAGCGCAGGCCTGCAGCCGCGGATAAGCGGCAAGCATCTCCAGCGCGAGTCGGTCCAGCTCGGCCAGATGGTCGGAGCGCTGCTTGATGTCCACGCATTGCACCAGTTCGGTCAAGGCGCGCATCGCCGCGTACTGCCCATACGAGGACGCGCCGCAGCCGTGCGGGTAGACGATCTCGTCGGGCCGGCGCTCGGCGACGGTGGCGATGAAGGTCGGATAGCCGAGGTCGGAGGTCACATCGATCAGCAACACGCCGCGGCCGATGCGGCGCTCGGTGAGGCGCAGCACTTTCTCGACCTCATCGGGCAAGGAGGCAGGGTCGATCAGCGCGCCGTAGCGGCCCGGGCCGCCGAGGTAATGCGCGAGGAGGAATAACGACCAGGCGTCGCGCTCGACGATCTCGCCGATGCCGTGCAAGGCCGCTTCCTCGAGGCTGGCGCCGATCGCGGTGCCGCTGTTGGAGCTGTAGCGGATCACGCTGCGGTAGTCGAAGTCGTCGCGCCGGCCCGACTGCGCGTCCAGTTGCGCGCCGACCGGATAGTCCGGAAAGCTCAGGAACAACGGCACCTGGATGTCCTGGCGGCCGGCGAAGAAGGAGCGGTAACGGCGACAGGCCAGGTAGCGGCCGCGGTTGTCGGCGAACGCCGACAGGAAGGGCAATGCGGCGTAGCGCGGATCGTCGATGAAATGCTCGGCCGCGACGTATTCGACCGGCGTCGAGACCCGGCTCGCCTTGCAGTAATAGTGCTCGACCGCCTCGTGCAAGGCGCCGGCCATCGAAGTCGCGGCATCGCCCTTGCCGAAGCCGCGGCTGATCAACTCGCCGCCGGCGTCGCGCAAGCTGCATTTGACCGTCATCAGCTGGCCGCCGTAATCCTCGGTTTCCACGGTCCAGCCGCGCCGGGCGATGCAGTCGCGGATGATGCGGTCGGCGTCGTCCAGACTGCGCTCTCGTTCGTACGGAATCATTCCCTGCTCCTGCCTTGCCTCGTCGTAAAGACCGCATGGCGCGCCGCTCGCGACGCGCCATGCGGGATCGCTGCGTCGAGACGCTTACTTGGCGAACTCGTCGAGGAAGGCCTGTTCCTGCACCGTCGGCGAGTTGAGCTCGGACATCGCGCTTTTCAGCTCTTCGCCCGATGCCGTGCCATTGGCGCGGATGGATTCGGTGACCGGAATGTACTTGGGCTTGATGAGCGAAGTCTTATCGAAATCGATGCGCGTGGTACCCATGACGAAACCTCCTGTTTGGTCGAAAGGAAACTGCGAAGCGAAGCGTCGCCCCCGGCCCGGCGGACCGGCACGGCTACGTCCCCGCGATACGGTCGAAACCGCATGCGAGGGTTACCGGGTGGGGCGGCTTCGAGTCCTTGACTCCCGTCACCGAAACGGAGGCCGTCGGATCCAAACTGAGACCGACGACTCTGCGAATGCTTCCGCGGCTGTCGGTTCCGACAGGTCGGGCATTGGATTCTTGGCGGACCGATCTTGCTTGCCGATCTTGGCGAACCGGTAGATCGGCCGACGCCTCGCGTTCGAGTCAGAACACGTTGGCGCGACGCAGCTCGCCTTCGGCCAGGGACACCGCCGCGTTCTGCGGCAGGCTCTTCGGGCCGGTCACACAGCTGACGAACACGTACTGGCGCGTTCCGCGCCTGACCTGGCCGACCAGCCAGCGCACGCCTTCCCGGCCGTCCATCACCGTCGAGGCGCTCTTGGCCGCCACCGAGGTGTCGTCGCGCGGCGGCGTAGCGCCGAACGGCGCCACCCCGAAGCTGCCGACCACCACGCCCGGCGGCTGGCGCAGGCCCGAACGCACGTCGGCGATCATCTGCCGGTTGACGCTCAACTCGTCGCGGAAGAAGCGACGCAGGAACAGCAGTTGCTCGTCCGGCGACACTTTCAGCGAACCGCCATCCCAGAAATTGGTGGCGCCGCTGCTGGTGTCGGCGTTGCCGTAATTGAAGCGGACCATGTACTCGCGCTCGCGCTGGGCGCCGAGGCGCTGGGCGATGCGCTGGAAGTACCAGGGCGCGGAGAATTGCAGCGCCGAATCCAGGGTCTGGTCGCTGCCGCCGGCGTTGCCGCCGCTGTCGGCGCCGATGCGCTCCTGCGCCTGGACGATGCCGCCATCGAGCCCGGCGAGCGCATGCGGGATGTCGAAGGTCGCGCCCGGGCTGACCCGGCGGCTGCACGCAGCCGAGGGCGTGCGGCTGATCTCGCCGCCGCTGAGGTCGTACAGCACGAAGCAGGACTGGATCTTCGGCTCGCTGCCGGGGGGACCCATCGACTGGGCGTAGGCCTGGGTTGCCGGGCCGCAGAGCGAGACGGCGAACAATGCCGCGGTGAGGACAGCTTTCATGCCTGCAGTGCTCCTTGCGAAGGCGTAATGACGGGGGCAGGCCGGCCGGGACGCGAACCCCGAGGGTTTCGCCGTCGCGTCCACCCTGCTCGCCCCAGGATGCCATGCCTTATACGCGTATTTCGACCGTGGCGCGCGGCGGCGGCCGGCCCGGATCGGCGACCGCTTGACCTGAAGCGCGCTCGAGGTCCTATGCTCGGCTTCCTACTCCCAGGCACAGGACGGCATGGCCGCCATTCCTCCCAGCAGCGAATCCGCCGCCGACACCGACGGCGCCGCCCCGGTCGCCCGCACCGCCGGACGCCGCGGCGAATGGTCGGTGATCGGCTCGCTGCTGCCGTATCTGCGGCCCTACCTGGGCCGGATCGCGATCGCGCTGGCGATGGTGGTCGCGGCCAAATTGTTGAATCTGTACGTGCCGTTGGCGCTCAAGCAGCTCATCGACCGGCTCAACATCGAAGTCACCCCGCTGATGCTGCCGGTCGCCTTGTTGCTGTCCTACGGCGCGGCGCGGATCGGCGTGACCTTGTTCACCGAATTGCGCCAGGTGGTGTTCGCCCGGGTCATGGCGCGCACCTCGCGCCAGGTCACGCTGCAGGTGTTCCGCCACCTGCACGGCCTGAGCCTGAAGTTCCACCTCGCGCGCCGCACCGGCGGCGTCGCCCGCGACGTCGAACGCGGCGGCAGCTCGATCGCCGACCTGCTCGACTGGACTATCTACACCATCATCCCGGTGATCCTCGAAGTGGCGATGGTCACCACCGTGCTGGTGTGGATCTACGACTGGCGTTACGCCGCGATCACCCTCGGCACCTTGTTCGCCTACGGCCTGTGGACGTTCTCGGTCACCGAGTGGCGCACGCGCTACTACCGCGCCTCGGTCGAGGCCGACACACGCGCCAACGAACGCGCGGTGGACTCGCTGTTGAACTACGAGACCGTCAAGTACTTCAACAACGAAGAACACGAGGCGCGCCGTTACGACGACAACCTTCGCCACCTGGAGAATGCCCAGGTCATGTCGATCAAGACATTGGCGGTGCTCAACCTCGGCCAGAGCCTGGTGGTCGCGATCGGCGTCACCGCGATGATGTGGCTGGCCGCCAGCGGCGTGGTCGCCGGCGAGATGACGGTGGGCGACCTGGTCCTGGTGAACGCCTACCTGCTGCAGCTGTCGGCGCCGCTGTTCATGCTCGGCATGATGTACCGCGAGGTGAAGCAGGCCCTGACCAACATGGAGCGATTGTTCGACTTGCTCGACGAACGCCAGGACGTGCGCGATTCGCCCGACGCCGAGGTACTGGCGTCCTCGCATCCGACGGTCGCCTTCCGCGACGTCCGCTTCGGCTACGACCCGCGCCGCGAGATCCTGCAGGGCATCGATTTCGAGATCGCCTCCGGCGCGACCGTGGCCGTGGTCGGCCATTCCGGCTCGGGCAAATCGACCCTGGCGCGATTGCTGTATCGCTTCTACGACGTCGACGCCGGCTCCATCGCCATCGACGGCCACGACCTGCGCGCCCTGACCCAGGCCTCGCTGCGCGGCTCGATCGCGATCGTCCCGCAGGACACGGTGCTGTTCAACGACAGCATCGGCTACAACATCCGCTACGGCCGGCCCGAAGCCGGCGAGGACGAAGTCGTGGCGGCCGCACGCGCCGCGCATATCCACGACTTCATCGTCGGCCTGCCCGACGGCTACGACACCCCGGTCGGCGAGCGCGGCCTGAAACTGTCCGGCGGCGAAAAACAGCGCGTCGCGATCGCCCGCGCCCTGCTCAAGAACCCTTCGATCCTGATCTTCGACGAAGCCACCTCGGCGCTCGACTCGAAATCCGAACGCGCGATCCAGGCCGAGCTCGACCGGCTCGCGATCGGGCGCACCACCCTGGTGATCGCGCATCGGCTGTCGACGGTCATGGACGCCGACCAGATCCTGGTGATGGACGCCGGCAGCATCATCGAACGCGGCACGCACTCGCAACTGCGGGCGCTCGATGGCGTGTATGCGCAAATGTGGGAGCTGCAGCAGCGCCAGGAGGACGCAGCGCTGGCCTGAACCGCCCGGCGCCCCGCCTCGCCTCGCCGGTGGCGAAAGCGAAGGCCTCAGGCCGAAGCGTCGGATTCCCAGACCATGTAGACGTCGGCGCGCTGATAGTGCGAGCCCGGCCGCGGCGCCGGATGATGGCGGAAGCCCACGCTTTCGTAGAGTTTGAGCGCGGGCCCGAGGCGGGTGCTGGATTCCAGGAACAACTCGCGGCCGCCCATCTGCTGAAATGCCTCGATCGCCCCGGCCATCAGCTTGCGGCCGATGCCGCCGCCGCGCAGCGAGGGCTCCACCGCCATCTTGGTCAGTTCGACCAAGCCGTCTTCGTGGCGCATCAGGGCGACCGTGCCGAGCACCTGGTCGGCCTCGTCGACCGCGAACAGGACCCGGCCGCCGCCGGCGAGCAGATGCGTCTGCGGATCGCCGAGCACCTCGCGGTCGACCGGTTCGACCGTGAACCAGCGCTCCAGCCACTCGATGTTGAGGCGGGCGAACTCGCCGCGCCAGCGCGGCTCGAAATCGACCACACGAACGGCGCCGACCACCCGCAAGGGGGGCGGTGCGGAATCCTTGGATGCCTCATCGCTCATGCCTCGATCATAGACCGGCCGGAGCGGCGTTCGCAGCCAGGAAGACGACGACGGCGGCCGCAGCCGCCGTCATCGAAACAACCGGCCCGCGCGTTCAGGGCTTGCCGTTGCCCTTGTCGTCCTTGCCCGGCCCGCGCCCCTGCGTGGCGCTCTTGCTCTTGCCGGCGTGGTCCTTGCCGCTTTTGTCTTTACCGGACTTGGCCTTGGCCGACTTGGCTTCGCCGCGATCGCGCTCGTAATCGCGATAAGGGCGGTTCGGATAGTCGCGACGCAGCTCGGTGTCGATGGTGATCGGCCGGCCCCAGCGGTCGTAGGTCGGCACGAAGCCGCGCTTGAGGCGATGGAACTCGGCCGAACCGGGCTTGATGCCCAGGCGCAGCGCGATCGCGCCCCAGCCTTCGGCGTGGTCGCGATCCCATTCGTCGACCACATAGCGGCACGGCCGGCCGAGCACCTGCGCGACCGCGCAGGCGTAATAAACATCGCCCGGCGTCCAACGGCGTTGGTTCAACAGATCGCCGACCAGCTCGCGCGGCGCGCCGTAGTAGCGGACCATTTCGTCGATGAAAGGCTCGCGGTAACGCGCGCCGTAGCGGTTGATGTCGCCGAGCCAGGTGTCCACCCAGACGTCGCCGCTGCGTGGATTCCAGCCGGCCACGACATCCTGCGCCTGGACCGTTCCAGCGCCCAGCAAGGCCGCGACGGACGCGGTCAGGGCAAAGAAATGGGTCTTGAGCTTGTTAGGCATGGGAACCTCCTTGCGGCCGGGGATGCGGTGGCTGCTTGCCCGGAATCTATTGCGGCGAACGTCCAGCGGTGCCGCGAAACGCCGCGCGGTCAGCGCGAAATGGTGAATTTGCCGAAGGCCACGCCGATGTCCCAGCCTTCGCCGGTACCGGCCAGGGCCAGCGACACCTCGCCCTTGGTCATGACCTGCGCCTTGCTCGACTTCGCCGCGCCGGCATGGGCTTCGGCGGTAGCGTAGCTGCCGAGCGTTTCGCCGATGTTGTGCACGCCGGAGAACTCGCCGGTGCCGTTGACGATGCGCGACTTGCCGAAGCTCAACCCGCCGCCCTTGGCGCTGATCCGCACCGACATACTCTGGCCGTTGCTGCAGCTGATGGTGCCGTTGCCCGAGGAGGTCTTGTAGAACACCGACCAGCCGGACATGTTGAACTTGAGCTTGCAGTCGACCGAGCCGCGGGCGGAGGCCGCCCCCGGCACGGCGATCGCCGCCAGCAGGAGCGCGCCAAGCAGGACGCGTCGCGGGCGCAGGCGGGACGACGGGCTGCGGACGGGGGCGACGGGGGTCTTCGCGGTGTTTTCAGTAACGGTGCGCATGGGCGGGCCTCGAACGATGGCGGAACCGGTCATGGACGACGGCGAGTCGTGCCGGTGAGGGAGGCTAACACTGCCGGGCGACGACCCTCCCGGACCTGCCGCCGTGCCGGTCAAACGACGACGGCGCCCGAGGCGCCGTCGTGTGGCTGCGAACCGACGCCGGGTCAGTCGTCGTAGCGGTCGCGCCAGCGGCCGTTGTCGTGGCGGCCGTAGCGGCCGCGGTCGTGACGGTCGTGACGGTCGTAGTAGCGGTTGTCGTAACGATGGTCGTAACGCGGATCGTAATACGTGGTCTTGCACTTGCCGCGATGGTTGCAGTCGCGGTCGTAATAGCGGGGGCCGTAGCTGTAGCGCGGCGGCGCGGGGCGATAACGGTGCTCGACGTAACGCGGCGCGTTGCGGTAGTAGGTCGGACGGCCGTAGCGGTCGTGCACGACGATCAGCCGGTCGTTGTAACCGTAGTTGCCGTAGCGGTAGTACGGGGTGTTGTTGCGCACGATCACGTCGGCAATGTCGACGATCACACGGGCCAGATCGTCGGCTCGGGCCGGGGCAGGAATCGCGACCGCGCCGATGCCGGCGGCGATGACGATCGGTGCAAGCCAGCGGGACAAGGCGGTCATGTCGGTCTCCTGTAAAGCCTGCTCCTCGGCAGGCACGATGCGAATGTGCCTTCGCCACCGTGAACCGGCTTGGAATGATTCCGGGGTCGCCGCCAGTCGCTCAGTCGCTGTTGCAACGGCAGCCACGGGGGGGACGCCCGGCCCTCCCCGGCCGGCCCGCAAAGGCCGCGGAGTCGTCCGCTGCGCAGCCGGCGTTCAGGCGCCAAATCGAACCCGATCGGACCGCTCGGCGGCAAGTCCGAGCCTTCGCAGCGGCCTCCGTCTGGCGGGAGCGGAAAGCGGCGTTTGGAGGACCCGCACAAAGCGCAAGCGCAGCTCTCGCGAATGACCCGACCTCGTTGCCAGACCGGCCCGAGGCGCTGCACGGACCGGCGCGGACCGGCCATGCCGATGCAGACCGGTCGCCTATGCAGCCATTCAAGACGCTTAATCTGCCGCGCCAATCCCTGCGAACCCTCCTGCAGCTGCGCGCCGGCCTGCTGCAGACAATGCTCGTGCGTATCCACCGGCTGCGATAGCCTGCCCTCTAGCTTGCCGATCACCGCTCCGGACAGGCCGCGCAGACACTCGTCGGCGGACTGGAAGACCGTCCCCACTACCTGCTGCGATAGCTCCTTCAACTGCAGGCAGGTCGCGCGTTGATCTTCTCCGACTTCCTCGCAACGGCGTTCGAATTGCTCCATCAAGACCGCCGTCCTGCCGATCAGCGCCGTCAGTTCGTCTTATTGCATTCAAGCGCTTTCCCGACGCATTCTCGAGCTGCGCCTGCATTTCTTCGGACTTGGACTCGGGCCCGCCACGGACCCGACGCCCCCTCGGCGCCGGATCGCGGATCACCGATCACTTCATGCGCAGTCCGCTCGAGCCCGGCAGGGGCTGTTCCACGGCCTGCTGTTGGCTGTCGACCGTAACCACCGCCTCGCTGCGCAGTTCGCGTCCCGGCGCTGCCGCTGCGGCTTGCTGGGTCATTTGCCGAAACGCATCGCGATCGCCGCTTTGCGATGCCGCCAGCATGCGATCGACGATGGCGGAAGGATGACTATCGACCGATTGCGATGCGGTGGGAACAGGCGGCTTCGCAGGCGTATCGCCGCGCCAGCCGTACTTCACCATGCCCGGCTTCTCCGAATCGGCGAAAGTCCTGACGCCATCGGGGTTCCAGGTTTCCTTTATGTGCGCCCCGACGCTTCGATAGTAGTCGGCAAGCTGCTTCGCATCTTGAATCATCGACCATTTGCCGCGATCGACGATCGCCACCGGGAATTCGCCCGGCTTGGCGACCGCCCCCAAAAACCCTCCGTCCTTTTTCACCACCCCGGCCTCATGGCTGACCATGTAGCTCGAGAAACTGACCTGCGGACCGTGGCGGATCACATTGTGTTCGATGTCGGCGACCGGGCGATTCGCATCGACCGCGGCCACCGCGCTGTTGATCGCGTGCCTGATCGCCAGTTCTTCCTTTGAGCCGACCAGCGGCGTATGCGGCAAGCCGGCTCCGCGAAACGTCAACATGTCGTGCATGTCGTAGTCGCCGGTGAACGGCAGCGCCCTCCAGCTTTCCTTTGCTTTGAGCGGGGCCAGCGACTCCTCCAACCGGTTCATCTCGATGGGGTAGATGTTCCCCTTGACCCGGTCGCCCAGGCCGTGACCGCTGCTGAGATAGATGCCCGTCAGTTCTCCGCTGGCCTTTTCCCAATGGCCGACATAGCCCTCGATACCGGCGTCGCGCACCTTCTGCAACATGCCCTCGGCGTTCGCCGGATATGCCTTGGCTATCGACGATTGCTTGATGGTTTTCTCAAGAATATCGTGCCCTTTGGCCGCGGCCCCCTCTTCGAGCGCGGCCAGCGTGGCAGCGCCCGCCGCCCTGAAGCTGACGGCAAAATTCCCTTTGCGCGACGCCTCTTCGATCGCAACCCGATGTTGCGGCGTCAAGAACTCCCTTTCGACCTGGTTGATGACATCCTCGTATTTCTTTCCATCGGCATTCTTGCCCACGACGATCTCCTGTTCAAATTCGATATTTCCGCAGGCCACTGTCCTACGACTCTGGCGCGGCCGCAGCCAACATGCTGTTGATCACAATGCCATCGCGCGAATGCTCTTCAAAGACGCGATCGACTGCTCATCCGCCAATGCAACCGGGCCTCCATCGCACGATCGCGCAGCGGCTGCGCTCTTGCTTGGATAGAGCTGGAACACCGCGTCTTTCCGCCCGTATGCATTAGAGGTCAGTTCCATCGGATATGGCATAGGGAAAATTCTTAGCTCGCTCGCCCCCTGCATCGCCGATCCATGTGCTTGCGCGCTCCGCATGCACAGCGACTCTCGCAGAGGGCATGCGCGGCGTGTCGCCCTTCGAGTCCAAACAGATCCGGCACGACTCGACTGACATGCGAACTTCGCCCAGCCGTCGAGAGTTCGCCGCGGAGCATCGGGCGTGCGGCTGGCCGGTTCCAAGCCCGCTTATGCAGCGACGGAAGAATACAGGCCTAGACGTTGCAGGCTTCCGCATGGAAGCGTAGGCGACACGCGAATACAGGACGATGGCGTCGTACGCCGAATCGGCAACTGCATTCCATCGATTCCACTCGCTCGGACCAATCCGCCCGATCAGGCCGCTTCGCGCCTACGACCCTCGCCGCCCGAAACACCGGCGCTGGCGGCCGGGGCCAAAGGTCGTTGGCTTGCTGAAGGGCGCCGCCGCGAGGCGGCGGGTACGATCTTTGCGTTACGAGCCATAGACGGCTTGCGCCGCCGGCCGCTCCGCCGCAGTCGCGACCTCTGCCGGCACCTGCGCGACCTCAGACTCCACGATCGAAGCGTGCGATCGCTTCGGCGATCGCGCCGGCTCCGCTCACCGTCTGCAGGCGCGGATGTTCGCCGCTCATGCCGTGCTCCATCTCGTGCGCCCAGGTCACGTGGTAGGGCATGTGGATGCCCCAGCCGCCGAGGGTGATCACCGGCTCGATGTCCGACCTCAGCGAATTCCCGACCATGGCGAAAGCGCTCGGCGCGATGCCGAACTCCGCCAGCACTCGCGAATAGCTGGCGTCGTCCTTCTCCGAGACGATCTCGATCCTGTGGAACAGATCGGCCAGGCCGCTGCGGGCGACCTTCTTTTCCTGGTGGAACAGGTCGCCCTTGGTGATCAGGACGATGCGGTGGCGGGCGGCGACGGCTTCGACGGCCTCGCGGATGCCGGGCAGCAGCTCCACCGGGTGGTCGAGCATGGCCTTGGCGAGCAGGACAATCTTGTGGATGCCGGCGGCCGAGATGCGCGATTCGGTGATGTCGATCGCCGCCTCGATCATCGACAGGACCATGCCTTTGACGCCGTAGCCGAACAGGGCGAGGTTGCTGCGCTCGACGGCCAGCAGGCGCTGGCGTACCGAGGCGTTGTCGACGTCGACCCAGGCGCTGAGGATCCTGTCGAATTCGACCGCAGCCTCCTGGTAGTAGCCCTCGCTATGCCAAAGCGTGTCGTCGCCGTCGAAACCTACTAGTTCCAGCATGGGTCTGCCTTGAAGATCGGGCGCAGGCGATGCTCGCCGCGCTTGCCGGGGGATGGACCGGGGGCCGATGCGGCCTCGGTCGGCGCGTCCGCAGCAGGGACTGCCGCGGCGACGGGCATTATCCCGCAGCCCGATTGCAGCGCCTATGCGGCAACGGCCGGTATGGCTGGCGGCCTCGGCTGGCGGCCTTAATGAGAGACCTCAAGGAGGCGGCCCGGCGGCACGGAGAGAAGTGCCGTACGGGCCGCAAGGAACGCCGGCATCGAACGGTTTATCGCCCGGGCGGCGCCCGGGTCGACCGGAGGAGAACGGGAGCTCCGGCAGGAACGAGCACCACGCGGCAGGTAGAAGAAGGCGCCGCCCCGAGCCCTAGCCCGGCGGCTAGCGGCGCCTTCTTCCATGGCCAGGGCCCGCGATTCGGCTGGACCGATGACCATCCCCAACGCAAAGCCTCAGGTTTCGTGCTCGCCGCCCTCGTCCAGGAAGTTATTGCGACGACCGAATTTCCGGTGGCGCTCGAGCTGCGAATTCATGTAACCGGAGATCAACGCCGCCAGTTCGCTGTCCGGGCCGAGCGCGTTGATGACCGTCAGCCACATGCCGCGGTAAATCCAGCGGTTGCTGCGGACGTAATTCTTGCGCCAGGGCCCATAGACCGCCTCGGGCAATTCGGTCCAGAAACGCCCGGTCGCCATGACCCACAACGCCGCCTCGACGAATCGTCGTGCGTCGTCGGCGCTGGCGTTGCGCGTATAGACCGTCCGCGGCAACACGGCTTCGATGGCCGCCCACTGCTTCTCATCGAGCCGGGTGAATTTCAATTCCTCGCTGTCGTTCTGGGGCATGGATTCGGCTTCCAGCTCGTCCACGGGGTCGTCGATTTGTTCGTTGCTAAACGGATGGATATTGCACACGGCGTGATCTGCTTATGGGTATGTCTAGGGGGGTTCCGAAGGGTCATTGCCGACAAGGGCGATTCCATCGACACAAACCAGGATCGGAAGACTGGACGCAGTGCATTACCTCCTTGGAATCGGACTGCTTCGATTCCTGTCGCGGGCTACGACAGATTGCTGAAACCGGACTTTCATCCTTCCGGGCCCAACGCTTGTTTTCGTCCATGATCGCCATCCTTGGCCTCTTTGTTGGGATTGCGCCGCCGGATCGCGACGCAAACTAAATCCTGTCCGGTGCACACCATGTGCACGACACGAACGCTCGAAGCGTGCGTTCAATATGACCCGAACCGAAATGAAAATTTGATATGTGCAACGACTCCTTAGCCGTTATTACCCGCAATTATCTTCGGCGCCGATCGTCTGCATGCATTTCGACCCCGCCACGCCGCCAATAACCCGCACAAATTAATTGCACCTGAAACATAAGACCGCGCACGCCCCACTTCGCTTTTTATCTCGAACCAGGCCAGCCAAGGCATGGACGGCGAATAGAGCCAGCGCTCGCGAATATCTCGATCGTCTGCTCCGCATACGACACGCGCTGGCGCATCAAGATAAAAGCGCCGAGCCGGAATCTCCATGAGAGGAATCCACTACGCACCCGACTTTCGCCTCGCCGTATGAGTCCGCCCTCGCCGGACGTCCTGTCGCGCCGATGGCCTCTTAGGCATACCGATGCAAATTCTGTGCCGACCGTCACGTTTTTGGCCGAATTTGGCAAAGTTTCATCAATTTCGCGATGAAACTGTTTACATCGCCCAAGAAAGCGCTCTTCGTGCCAGCTACGTGCAAGCTCGCCCCCCTTCCCGCCCCCCTGGACCCACGCTTTGGGGCGGTAATTGACGGTAAATGTCAGCCGCGTGACACTGAACCGGGGTTCGAAAGAAGCCTCTGACAAAACTTACCTTTTGAGCCTGGCCAATCGAGCCTGATCCAGATCCGTTTTCTTCGCAGGATCGCTGGATTTAATGCACACCGCAGCCCATTCCCGAGGCCGCGACACTCAGGGAATGAGAGGGGTGTTACCGGCGGTGCCATATCGGCTGCCGCGGATTATTAGCGGGATCAACGAACCCGTATCGGCAGATACCGACCGGCGCGGCAATACGCGCCGACGGCCATAACCGGGCAGAGCCGGCATGCGAGTCAGGGAAATGCGTTCGCTCGCTATCGATACGCCGCCGGCGATCCGGCGGCGCGGGCAAGTCGCCGACTCAGTTGACCGTGCAGGTCAACGTCACGACCACGGATGCTCCATTGGCGAGTGCCCCCAAGGCGACACCGCTTTCCAGCTGAGCCAAGGTCAGACCCGCCGGGCAGGCTGCTCCACTGCAGGTCGGCGGCGCGGTGCAAGTCAGACCGCTGCGGCCTGCAGCGGGATCGCTCAGCACGGCGCCCGTAACCGTATCCGGCCCGTTGTTGGTCACCGCGATGGTGTAGATCGTGGTCGCGCCTCGCGTCACCGTGTCGCCGGCTTGGTCGCTGGGACCCACGCCAGGGGTATTAGTCTTGGTGATGATCAAGTCGGCGAGCGGGTTACGCGTGTTGCTCAGCGTGCAGGTCAGGTCGTCGCCGGCCACCGGCGTCACACTGAAGCTGCTGCCGCTGCCGCTCGGGGTTTGTCCGCCGGCCGATGCATTGGTGCAGGCATAGGTCGTGACGTAGTTGGCCAGGTTGGCGCCGGCTGCGCCCGCTTCGGACAGGGTGTAGACGCTCGCCAGCGTGGCCGGGTCCAGGACCGCGATCTCGGCTGGCGTATTGGTCGTGCCGGTCGTGGTCACGCTGACCGGCCCGCCTGCACCGCTGATCGTCAACGCGAACTGGTCGCTGCCGACGAAGCGCCCGAGCGGCAAGGCTTTTTGCAGTCGCAGCACCGGCTGCCTGCTGTTGGTGAAGGTGCAGACGATGTTCGCTCCGGCCGCGGTGGCCGCGGCATCGAGCGTCACCGTTCGATTGCCCAGGTCCGGCGCCGCGTTTCCTCCCGCGGCCAGCCCGGTGCAGGTGATGTCGGTCAGGGTGAAGCCGGCGACCGCCGCCTCGGTCACCGTCGTCACGGTTCCGAGCGCGGTCAACGTCTGCACTGCGCCGCTTACCGGCGTGCCGGCTACGGTCGTGGTCAAGGTCTGTGGCACCACGCCGTTACTGCCAGTGAAGCCGAAACTGCCGACCCCGCCAAGGCTGGTCTTCGCGATCGTCAACCGCGCCACCGACACGTCCGAATCGGTGGCCTGATTGTTGGCGGTGTTGGCTTCGCTGGTACCGGCGCCGGCGGTGACCGTGGCGGTATTCGTCAGCGCACCGGTGAAGTTCGCCGGCACCGTCAGGGTCAGCAGGTAAGTCACCGAACCGCCGACCGGCAGATCGACGGTCGCGTCGTTGATCGCGCCGCTGCCACTGGCCGTGCAGACGCCGCCGGCCGTGCCCGTGCAGGTCCAACTCGCAGTGGTGATGCCGGCCGGCAACGGATCGGCGACCGTCGCATTCTGGGCGCCGAAGGGCCCACTGTTGCTGACCACGATCGTGTAGACGACGTTCGTGCCCGGCGCATAGGTGTCGTTGGCCTGGTCGACCTCGCCGTTGACGCCAGGCGTATTGGTCTTGGTAATCGCCAAGTCGGCGCCGAAGGTGATGTTCGCAGTCGGACAGTTGGAACCGTCGTTGGAGCTCGAGCCCGGCGCGCCGCTGATCAGGGTCGCCGCGCCGGTATTCAAGTCGAACTGATAAAAACCACTGGGCGGGTTATTGCCCGAACCGTACAAGCCGTTGGGCGCGCCATAGATCGCGCCGAAGAAGCCCGCCGGCAAACCGTTCGGCACGCCGATATTGGTGACGGCACCGGTGGTCGGATTGACCGACACCAGCTGACCGCTGTTCGTCACGCTGTACAGCAGGCCGCCCACCCAGGCCCAGTCGGCGATATTGATCGCCGAACTCAGAGTGATCGGCGTCGCGACCAAGGTCGTGATGTTGACCGCGTACATCACGGTGCCGGCAGCGACGTTGTTCTTAACGTACAGGATGTTTCCGGAGGTGCCGAAGGCGCCGCTGATATAGACCGCCGAAGGCAATCCGGTCACCGCTCCCAGTATCGCCGTGCTGCCGTCGGCGCCAACGCGCACCAGGGTATTGCCGGCAGGATTGGTGATCAAACCGTACTGATAGTTGTCGCTGGGGTTGTAGCCCACCGCGTTATACACCGAGGTGGCGGTTCCCACGGCGTTGAACACCAGCGGATTGACGGTGGTATTGATCTGGTACAGCGTGGTCGGCGTCGGCGCACCCGGCGACTGTTCGAGCCACATGCGCGCATCGCAGGTGCCGAAGCTCGTCTGATCGAGAATCGTCAGTGCGTAGTCCTCCGCTTCGCCCGAACCGGCGATGCCGGTGGCGCTGGCAATAAGCGCGGCACTGGCCGCGGTGCGCACGCGCAGATAGGACTGACCGGCGCTGGTATCCGG
The DNA here is from genome assembly GCF_052045105.1 of Lysobacter sp. 22409. NCBI lineage: Bacteria > Pseudomonadati > Pseudomonadota > Gammaproteobacteria > Lysobacterales > Lysobacteraceae > Lysobacter > Lysobacter sp. 22409. The sequence goes on from NZ_JBQEOE010000018.1 coordinate 98,113, forward strand.
GTTCACCGTCCAAGCCAGCGTCGCACTGCCGCCACTGCAGTTGACCGTCGCCGATCGTTCGTCGGCATCGAATACGCCATTGCGGTCGAAATCGATCCACCCTGCGATGAAGCCCGTGCCGACGCAGGCCACCGGCATCGAATACGAAAGCGTCCGCAGACTGACCGACAGCGGAGCCAATGCCGATACGTTGACGCCATCCTCGTCGTTGGCGGCGCCGTTGCTGTCGTCGAGCGACGCCCCGGCCCCGGTCCAGGCCGGATTCTCGACATCGACGCGGCTTCCGAGCAAGGCGGTCGTCGGCTGCACGAGGGTTGCAAGCGAGAAGCCCGCGGAGAATATGTCGGTGTTGCCGGCCGGAAGCGTGCCGCCGCTCCAGTTGTATTGCGGCAAGTGCCCTGCCGTACCGTAACTGCTCGGCGCATCGCCGTAGTCGGCCACGTTGAGCATCACGCCCAAGGCCACCGCCTGGAGGCCGCCGGCCTGCAGCGTAAGGGTCGCCGTGGTGGCGTTGTCGATGAAGTACACCCCCATCGGGGCGGGGTTGGCCGGCGAACAACTATTCGGCGGCAACGAAGAAAACGCATAGGTCGTGCCTGTCACGTTGACGTTGTAACCGGTCGTGCAACCCGCGGCGCGATTGCGCTCGATCACGCGCATCGTGGCGCCCGCAGGCAACGTCGTACGTATCGCTTCGGTGACACTGGTGGTCTCCGCATCGGCGAACACCAGGCCGTCCAGTACATAGGGACTGCCGCCCAGCAAAGCCGAGCAGCTGTAGGTGAACGTGGTCAGGGTGCCGTCGACACGATTGATCAGACCGATGTCCATCGTGTTGGAGCCACCGGTGCCGCCGACGTTGTACAGATCGTCCAGACCGTCTTCGAAATAGCCGCCAGGCCGATAGATCTGCAGGTCGGGATCGGCTCCGTTGCCGTTGATGCCGCTCAAGGTGCAGGTAATCACCAGCGGCGTACCGGAAATGGTGATCGTATTGACGACCGAGGTACCCACCTGGGGAATGGCGGTGCCGCTGACGCCCCAGTCGAACCACAGGATCTGGCTTCGATACTGGCCACTTCCGCCGGTCGCGTACTGCGCCGCCGCCGGACCGGCAGCCAACATGCCCAGCACGGCCGTCATCAGCGCGAGGAGCTTGGCGACGATGGATTTCATTTCCTTCTCCATGGACCGCCTGCGAAGGTTCGGCCGCGGCTGCGATTCGATCGATGGGACTGCGACGCTGGATCGTTGCCGCTAGTGGTCACTCCGGCCGGAGCCGAGCTGAGTCTTCTTGCTGGATCTGTATCCGGATCTGCGCGCCGGTTTCGCTCATGCCGATCGCCGATGCGCCTATGACCAGAACGAAAGCGGAAATATGTCTACCTAATGTCGTTCATCCTCAACGAAAAACCGGCGGCGGCGCGAATGGCTCAAAAGCCCCCCACGCAGGCGCCGAGCGGCCGCAGAACCATCCGCCGCTCAAGCGCGATCATCCTCTCGGCGGTCGCGGCGATGGCCGCAACGCATTTGCGTTACGGCCTAACGCGATCAGTACGTGCCGACCAGATTCAAGAACCAGCCCTTGTGGTCGTAATCGAAGTTGGTCAGGTCGTCGCTGAACTCGGTGAAGTTGTAGCCCACGCCGACGCGGAAGTTGCGGCCGATGTCGCGGTCGACGCCGATCAGGAAGCCCTGGCGATCGCCGCCGTCCCTCACGCCCAGCCAGCGGTACTCAGCCAGGGCATGCCAGGTTTCGGCGAACTCGTAACGGGTCTGCACCGCGGCGAAGGTGGTCGCCGAATCGGCCCATTGGCCTTCCAGACGGCCGTAACGCACTTCGCCTTCGCGACGCGCCAGCTTGCCGGCGAACTCCCAGTGGTGGTTCGGGTTGTAGATGCCTTCCAGCGACAGGATCTGGCTGCGCTGATCGTAGAACGCCACGTTGTCGCCGATCTGCGGCAGTGCCGACACGTCGTACAGATACGTGTACTTGCCGAGCAGCGCGTACTTGGTGCTGTTCCACGGCCGCCAGGCGAAACCGACGTTGCCTTCGATGAACTTGGCGCCGGCCTCGGCGTTGATCTGGTCGGTGGTCTTGGAGTAGTTGAAGCGAGCGGCGATGCGGAAGCTTTCGTTGATCTTGTGGGTGAGGTTGTTGGTCGTGACCCACTGCTCGCGACGCTCCGCACCGGTGTCCTCGCGCCATTCCAGCTTGCTCTGCCACTGCGTCGCCGCCGAGGTGTGGCCGCCGCTGAGGCTGACCGCACGACGATCGACTTCGCCGATCGCCTTGTCCAGGCGGGCGCTCTGCAAGGTGAAACCGAGGTTCCAGCCCTGGCTCGGATAGAAATCCATGCCGTAGGTATGGGCCAGGCCGGATTCGTTCGGCGCCTTCAGGAACTGGCTCTCGTTGTACATGCTGACCTGGTTCGACAGGCGCCAGCGCTGGCCGAGGGTCCAACCCGAGTTGAGGCGGTTGTTGAACAGCGGATCGAAGTCGGTGCGATCGGTCGAGTAGGTATAGCTGCCGTAGACCGTGTGGTCGGGCTGGATGCGGTACTCGGCATTGATCTGCGCCGCGTCGCCGCGGTCGCCGGTGGTCAGCTCGGCGCCGACGCTCGACAGATTGCCGAACACGTACTTGCCGCCCAGGGTGAAGGCGTCGTTGTCGGCGTAACGGCCGTTGTCGTCGTCCAGGGTGACCTGGGCGGTGCCGTACAGATCGAAGCTGCTGCCGAAGCGGCGCTTGTACTGCAGGGCGCCCAACACGCCGGCGGCGTCGAGGGTGGCGCGATTTTCTTCGACGCGACGGATTTCCGCGGCCCAGGTGGTGGAGTCGCTGATCCGCCATTCGCCGGTCAACTGCGCCTGGGTCAGCGATTCGCTGCCGCGTTCGGCGCGGCTGTAGCGGCCGTAGATGTTGAAAGCCGGATTGAACTGGCCCAGCACCTCGAACCCGTGCTCCTGAACCTCCTGGCCCAGGTCGTAACGCGAGATCGAGAAGCCCGGATCGACGCGACGCCACCAGGCGCCGGCCGACCAGTCCAGCTTGGTCCAGCCCAGTTCCTTGAAGTTGGCGCGCGCTTCGACCGAGCGCGCCGTGCCCTTGCGGTTGTCGAGGCCGGAATTGATTTCGTTGAAGCTCAGGCCGCCGTTGTCGGAGAAGAAGATCGGCGAACTGGTCGACTCGGTCTGGCTCTGCTCCAGCTTGAGGTAAGTGCCGCGACCGGCCTGCAGGGTCAGATCCGCGCCCTTCAGGGTGTAGTCGTCGCCGGCGCGGTTCTCGTCGACATAGGTCGCGCCGAGCGCGACGTGATCGCCGAACCAGTGCTTGCCGCGGAAACCGGCGGTGACCGAGTCGGCATCGAAGCCGTTCGGGATGAACTCGTAATCGACCAGCAGCACCTGGGTGAAACCGTCCAGGGGCGTGTCGCGGGTCAGGGTCGGGATGTTCTCGCGGGTCACCTGCGCCAGCGGACGCGTCAGCAGGATGCGGCCCTGCATCTCGTCGATCTCGTAGTCGGCGCCGCGCACCAGGTCGACCCGGTTCTCGACCCGGCCGGTGGTGGCGTCGCGGACTTCCAGCACGATCTTGTCCGAGCCCGGCAGCACGTCGGTGTGCTTGAGGTAGTACAGGCTGCCGCCGGTGCCGATGAACTCGTTATGGCCGGGCGCGGTCTGCGCCTCGGAACCGAACACCCGCAGTTCGCTGCCCGGCTCGCCGAGCACGGTGCTGCGGCGGCTGCGCCAGTTGAGCGCACCGCCGTACAGCGAGCGGCTGTACTGACCGTATTCGGTGCCGGTGATGCCGGTCTCGAAGTTGCCCCACAGCGCCTGGCTCTTGTCCCAGTCGACCCGAACGTACAGCCGGCCCATGGTGTCGACGTCGCGGTAGGTGGTCGAGTCGTCGCCGTAGACCGGGTAATACAGGTCCGGATCCAGGCGGCGGAAGATGTCCTGCGGGTCGGCCTTCCAGAAGCCGTTGAACAACTGGCTGACTTCGCGCTCGCGCGTGTCGGCCTGGGCGGTGACCAGGTACTTGCCCTTGATCTTGCCCTTCAGATAGAAGCCCAGGCGGCCTTCGAGCAGGAAGCTCTTGTCGAAATGCTCGTCGCCGGCCAGCGGTTCGATCGAACCGGAGGTGCTGCCCTTGGACGCGGTCACATCGGCGATCGCGACGGCGAACATGTAGCGGCCGCTGACGTCGATGTCGAGCTTATGGTTGATCTCGCCGCCCTCGCCCTTCAGACGCAGGTCGTACTCATGGCGGCCGATCGGCTCGAGGTATTCGGCGACCAGCTTGCGTTCCAGATCGACCGGGAAATTGCGCCCGTTGATCGTGACCGAGTAATTCTCGGGAATGTTGCGGCCCTGGATGCGGATGCGCGAGCCGTAGATGCCGATGTTCTGCTGGCGCAGGGTGCTGCTGCCGAACACGGCTTCGGTCAGGCTGTTGCGTTGCGCCTCTTCGATGCCGAGCGAGGTGCCCTGCTTGCGTTCCATGGCGTTGCGCATGGTCTGCAGGCCGCGTTCGGCTTCCTCCGGCCGCACCAGTTGCATGCGTTGCGGATAGGTCTCGTCGACGCTGCCGTCGGCGCCGTAGGCCCGCACCAGGTACAGCAGTTCGTCGCCGGCACGCGCTTCGTAACCGGCCGGCAGGGTGCCGTCCCATTCCGCTTCGCTGATCGCGCCCACCGGCAATTCGACCTTGGCCAAGGGATCGACCAGGTCGGTGTCGCTGGCGCGGTAGATCAACACTTCGGCGCGCTGGATGAACGAGGAGTAGTTGTTGTACGCGTAGAAGCGCACCGGCTTGAGCACCTTGGTGCCGTCGAACGACACCAGGCTGGTGCTGCTGATGTTCATCTCCGGACGGCCGAGGGTGGGATCCTCGGTCGCCCAGATCACCCCGCCGTTGGGCAGGCTGACCGACCACTTGCCGATCGCCACGGCCTTGCCCGGCTGCTCCAGCGCCACCGACACGCGGCGGTCCGGCTGCAGGGCTTCAGACGAGGATTTCGCCGTCGTGCCCTCGGTCACCGGCTTGCTGTAGCTGCGCGTACGCAGCTTGAACAGCAAGCCGTCTTCGCCGCTGCA
>NZ_JBQEOE010000019.1:0-33041 GCF_052045105.1 Lysobacter sp. 22409
AATCCATGCGGCCGCGTAAACCAACAGCCCGCGAACAGGCGGGCGATTGTGTTTGGAGAAACCCGTCGGTCGGCGGGCTTGGGATCAGGCGTCGCGGTTGTGCCGGCGCATCACGCGCTGTTTTTCGCGCGCCCAGTCGCGTTCCTTGCTCGCCTCGCGCTTGTCGTGGCTCTGCTTGCCCTTGGCCAGCGAGATTTCGAGCTTGACCTTGTTGCCTTTCCAGTACATCGCGGTCGGCACGACCGTGTAGCCGTCGCGCTGGACGCGGCCGATCAGGTTGTCGATCTCGTTGCGGTGCAGCAGCAGCTTGCGGGTGCGGCGTTCCTCGGCGACGACGTGGGTCGAGGCGGAGATCAGCGGGCTGATCTGCGCGCCGATCAGGAACATCTCGTCGCGCAGGATGACGGCGTAGCTTTCGGTGATGTTTGCGCGTCCGGCGCGGATGGATTTGAGCTCCCAGCCCTGCAGCGACAGACCGGCCTCGAAGCGTTCTTCGAGGTGGTAATCGTGACGCGCACGCTTGTTCAGCGCGATGGTGCCGCCCGCGCTGCCCTTTCCTTTATCCTTGCCGGCCTTGTTGTTCGTAGTTTTAGCCATGACAGATTGTCCACGATCCGGAGGCCATTTGAGTAGCCGTCTCCGGTTTTGGATGAAGATCTCCGATCCGGAGGCGGTTTGAGTAGCCGCCGTGCGTTTTAGGCAGACGGCGCTCCGATCCGGAGGCGGTTTGAGTAGCCGTCGTGCGTTTTAGGCAGATGGCGCTCCGAGCCGGAGGCAACCGGAGTGGCCGTCGGTCTGGATGAAGTTCCACGATCCGGGGCGGTTGCCGCCTGCGCCGGCTTGCTGAGTTCCTCGATTCCGACGGCGGTCAAGCGCTCATCCGGGCCTTCACCCGGCTACGATGCCCACGCGGCAGCTCTTGGTCCGCATCCCTGCTTGAAATCCGCTTTGCGGACCTTATTGCGATAAGCACATGCCTACGATTCGCCGTTCCGCCCTCGTCGAACACTCCGCCGCGCGCATGTTCGCCCTGGTCAACGATGTCGCCGCGTACCCGCGCCGTTTCGACTGGTGCGAGCAGGCGCTGGTGCTCGAAGCCGACGAGGCCCACATGGTGGCGCGGCTCGACCTGGGACTGGGCGCGCTGCGGACCTGGTTCACCACCCACAACAGCTTGTCGCCGCCGCACCACATCGAGCTCAAGCTGGTCGACGGGCCGTTCCGCAAGCTGGGCGGGCGCTGGGAATTCCACGCGCTGGACGAGTCGGCCTGCAAGGTCACCCTGACCCTGGAATTCGAGCCGGCGGTGAAGCTGCTGGGGCCGGCGATGGCGCTGGGCTTCCAGAGCCTGGCCGACCGCATGGTCGACGATTTCGTCCGGGTCGCCGATCGCGGCGCCGAACCGGCGCTGCCGTCGGTGACCGGCCCGAGCCCGGCCTGAGCGGCATCGCAGTGAAGATCGAGCTGGTCCGGGCCTGGCCGCGCCGTTTCGAGGCGCTGACCGTGGAACTGGCCGACGGCGCCACGGTGGCCGATGCACTGGCCGCGGCCGGGTGGGGTGCGGATGCCGAAATCAGCGGCTATGCGGTGTTCGGGGTCAAGGCGGTGGCGGACACGCCGCTGCGCGATGGCGACCGGCTGGAATTGCTGCGGCCTTTGCAGATCGACCCCAAGGAAGCGCGCCGCCGCCGCGCCGCCGAGCGCCCGCTCAAGAAATAAGCGCGCGCAAAACCAACGACGGCCCGGACGCAAGGCGGCCGGACCGGCAGGGGTGACGCTGCAGCGGGAGGCTGCGCGACCGCGAGGCCGCGCGCCGGGGATCAGCGCCGGCGGCGCTTGTCCTTATCCTTGTCCTTGGCCAGGTTGCGGCCGAACTGCTTGACCGAGGCGCGGGCGATCTGCTCGTCCTGCTCGGCGAAGTAGTCGCCTTCCCACTTGGTCAGGCTGTCGTTCTCGAACCACAGGGTCAGGTTCTTGCGATCGGTGTGGCCGAGGCGGTCGACGCGCTGGGTCGAGGTGTAGTCCCAGCGGTTCTGGTGGAACGGGTCTTCGATCGACGGGGTGCCCAGCAGCAACTGCACCTGCTGCTTGGTCATGCCGGTCTGGAGCTGGTCGATCGCGGTCTTCTCGAGCAGGTTGCCCTGATAGATCGGCTGCTTGTAGATGATGCCGCAGCCGGCGGTGAGCATGGACAGCGAGAGGACGAGCAGGAGCTTACGCATCGGGTAGGGTTCTGCGGCAGTCGAAGGCAACGGGGCCGATGATACACTGAAGCCCGCACCCACCAAGGGCGGATCATGGCGCGCGGAGACCCCTCGCGTTCATCCGCCATTCCGGCCCAGCCAGCCCAGTCCGCTCCATGCGCAGCCGCCCGCGGCCACGGCCAGCCGGTCAACACCCAGGCACGGCGAACGCCGGCCGAATCGATCTGAAGGGAACACTCATGGAATCGCAGGACCTGCGCAACGTCGGACTCAAGGTCACCCATCCGCGCCTGCGGATCCTGGAGCTGCTGGAGCAATCCAAGCCGCGCCACATGACCGCCGAGGACATCTACCGGATGTTGCTGGAAAAGGGCGAGGACATCGGCCTGGCCACGGTCTACCGCGTGCTGACCCAGTTCGAGTCGGCGGGCCTGGTGCTCAAGCACAATTTCGAGGCCGGCCAGTCGGTGTACGAACTCGACCGCGGCCATCACCACGACCACATGGTCGACATCGACAGCGGCAAGATCATCGAGTTCGAAAGCTCGGAGATCGAAGAGCTGCAGCGCAAGATCGCGGCCAAGCACGGCTACGAGATCGAAGAGCACTCGCTGGTGCTGTACGTGCGCAAGAAGAAGTGAAGGCCGACATGTCCGGCGAGACGATGTTGCCGTGCTCGTGCTGCGGCGAACTCGTCGCGCTGTCGGACATGGAGTACTCCTTCACCTTCCCGGACGCTTACCACGCCCTCGACAACGCCGCGCGCTGCGCGCCGGACACCTTTTGCGACGCGAACTTCTGCGCGATCGGCGGCGGCCAGCTGTTCGTGCGCGGAGTGATTCCGTTGCCGGTCGAAGGCGGCGACGACTACTGCATCGGCGCCTGGGTCGAGTTGGCCGAACACGATTGGCGCCTGGCGCGGATGATGTGGGACGAGCCCGGCAACGACCGCGTGCCCGAATTCGCCGGCACCCTGGCCAATCACATCCCGCGCGTCTACGAGTTCAGCACCCTCGGCCTGGAGCTGCGGGTGCAGTTGCACGACGACACCCGGCCGACCTTCCGCCTGGTCGACAGCGGGCATCCGCTCGAAGACGAACAGCGCCAGGGCATCACCCCGCACCGGGCGGCGTTCTTCACCGGGCTGCCCGATCTCGATTGAGGCGGCTATCGATCAAGGATCGAGTCGGCTATCAATCGAGTTTGCTCGATTGATCTAGCTCGAACGAGCTTGCTCGATTGATCCAGGTCGAACGAGCTTGCTCGATCGATCTAAGCCCAACGGGCTTGCTTGATCGACCCAGGCCGAAGCCGCTCCGAGGCTGAGCTCAATGTCGGCTCCGAATCCCGAATCCCGAATCCCCGACCTCAGACCACGTCGGCCAACAGCCGCTTGGCCGCGGCGCGAACTTCTTTATTGAGTTCGATGCCGCCGAGCATGCGCGCGAGTTCTTCCTCGCGCTGCTTGGCGCCGAGCACCTGCACCGCGCTCTGGGTCACGCCTTCGCTGGCGGCCTTGCTGACGCGGTAGTGGGCGTGGCCCTGGGCCGCGACCTGGGCCAGGTGGGTCACGCACAGCACCTGGCGGCTGGCGCCGAGCGCGCGCAGCTTCTGGCCGACGATCTCGGCCACGGCGCCGCCGATGCCGGAATCGACTTCGTCGAAGACCATGGTCGCGACCGCGTCGAGGCCGAAGGCCGCGACTTCGATCGCCAGCGAAATGCGCGAGAGTTCGCCGCCGGAGGCGACCTTGCGCAGCGGCCGGGCCGGCTGGCCGGGGTTGGCCGCGACCAGGAATTCGACGCGTTCGCCGCCTTGCGGGTCGGGACGGTCCTCGTCGAGCGGCTCCAGGGCGACGTCGAAACGCCCGCCGCCCATGCCGAGTTCGCCGATCAGCACGCTGGTGGTGTCGGACAGGCTCTTGGCGGCCTTGCGGCGCGCCTCGCCCAGGGTGTCGGCGGCGCGGCGCCACTGTGCGCGCGCGCTCTGGATTTCGCCGTCGAGCACCTGCAGGCGGTCGCCGGCGCTGCGCAATTGGTCGAGTTCGCCGGCCATGCCGTCGCGGGTGGCCGGCAGTTGTTCGGGCGCGACCCGGTGCTTGCGCGCCAGCTCGTGCAGGCGGCCGATCTTGTTTTCGATCTGCTCGAAGGCCGAAGGATCGAGGTCGAGATCGTCGCGGACCCGGTCGAGCAGGGTCAGCGCCTCGTCGATCTGGATCGCGGCGTTGTCGAGCATGGCGTCGACATCGTTCAAGCGCGGCTCGTGCTCGGCGACCCGCTGCAGCTCGCCGCGCACCTGTTGCACCAGGCGGGTCAGCGACGGGCCTTCGTCGCCGCCGAGGCGGGCGAAGGCCGATTCGCAGGCGGCGATGAGGCCGGCGGCATGGGCATGGCGGCGATGGTCGCTGAGCAGCTTGGCCAAGGCCTCGGCTTCGAGCACTTCGCGTTCGAGCTCGGCGTGCTGATGTTCCAGCCAGGCGATGCGGTCGGAGACGTCGCCCTGCGCCGACAGCGTGTCGCGTTCGCGCAGCAGCGCGCTCCACTGTTGCGCCGCGGCTTCGACCACGGCCAACGGCGCGTCGTGGCGGCCGTAAGCGTCGAGCAGGCCGAGCTGGCTGGCGCGCGACATCAGCGCCTGGTGTTCGTGTTGGCCGTGGATCTCGACCAGGCGCCCGGCGAGCTCGCCGAGTTGGCTCAGGGTGACCGGGCGGCCGTTGATCCAGGCGCGCGAACCGCCGTCGGCGCGGATCACCCGGCGGATCTGGCAGATCGCAGCCTCGCCGTCGCCGGTTTCGTCGAGTTCGTTGTCGCGCAGCCAGGCCGCGGCCAGCGGCGCATCGTCGAGGGTGAAGTCGGCGACCAGTTCGGCGCGGTCGGCGCCATGGCGGACCACGCCGCTGTCGGCGCGCAGGCCGGACAGCAGACCGAGGGCGTCGACCAGCAGCGACTTACCGGCACCGGTTTCGCCGGAGATCACGGTGAGGCCGGGACCGAAGCTGAGTTCGGCGGCGCTGACGACGGCGAATTGCTTGAGCGAGAGGTGAGCGAGCATGCGGCGGCGATTGTGCCTTGGCGGCGAGAGACTGGGAATGGGCGGCAAGCGGGCCGGAGGGTAGGGCGGATGCGGATCACAGGGTGAGACGAGCAGGGCGAGGCGAGCGGACGCGTACGCCGCCGGCAGTGTGCACGAGGATTCTTACCGATGCGGACGCAGCGCGCAGGGCGGGGCGGCCGATGCGGACCGCCATCGTCGAATCGGACGATGGCGCTTGCGCCGGCCCGCGTCCGCGCCTATATCCACAGCATGAATCGCCGACCGCCCGATCCGAGCCTCGACCCGCGCGCGCGGCAACTGCTGCGCACGCTGATCGGCCGCTACATCCACAGCGGCGAACCGGTCGGATCGCAGACCCTGGCCAAGCATGCCGGCCTCGACGTCAGTGCGGCGACGATCCGCAACATCCTGGCCGACCTGGAAGACGTCGGCCTGCTCAGCGCGCCGCACGCCTCGGCCGGGCGCATCCCGACCGTGCAGGGCTACCGCCTGTTCGTCGACTCGCTGCTGCAGGTGCGGCCGTTGCCGGAAGGCGAGGTCGCGCGCCTGCGCAGCGAGCTGCCGTCGGGCTCGGGCACCCAGGCCTTGCTGGGCAGCGCTTCGGAACTGTTGTCTGCGATGACCCACTTCGTCGGTGTGGTCAGCGTGCCCAAGCGCGAGCAGTTCGCGTTCCGGCGCATCGATTTCGTGCCGCTGGACGCCCAGCGGGTGCTGGCGATCCTGGTGTTCGCCGACCAGGACGTACAGAACCGCATCATCCAGACCCGCCGCCCCTACGACGCCGGCGAGCTCGAACGGGTCGGCAACTACCTCAACGCACACTTCGCCGGGCGGCCGGTGGCCGAGATCCGCGCCACCTTGCTGATGGATCTGCGCAACGCCCAGTCGGAGATGCAGACCTTGCTCGCGCAGTCGGTCGAGCTGGCCGAGCAGGTGTTGACCCCGGACAACGACGACATGGTCCTGGCCGGGCAGACCCGGCTGATGGGCGTGCAGGAGCTGGCCGACCTGGACCGCCTGCGCGAGCTGTTCGAGGCTTTCGCCCGCAAGCGCGAAATCCTGCAGTTGCTCGAACGCACCGTGCGCGCCCCCGGGGTGCGCATCTTCATCGGCGAGGAGACCGGCCTGGCGCCGTTGGAGGGCGTGTCGCTGGTGACCGCGCCGTACACCGCCGGCGGCCGGGTGCTCGGCGTGCTGGGGGTGATCGGCCCGACCCGCATGGCCTACGACCGGGTGATCCCGGTGGTGCAGGCGGCCGCGGATGCGCTGGGGGATGCGTTCGGCGTCACTGAGGGGGACTGAGGGAGGCCGTCCGGAAGCCCAGAGTAGGAGCGGCGCGAGCCGCGACCAACCGAAGTGGACTGAAACGAGGGGCGATTCCGCCTCCGAAGCCGGTCCAACCGTCCCGCCTATCCCAGTTAGCCGGAGCCCGGGGTAGGAGCGGCGTAAGCCGCGACCGCCATCTCTCCGGTGGGGCCAATCTTTTGGAGACCATCGGCTTCGGGCCGAGCCGGGGTTGATCACCTCGGTTGATCGCGGCTTGCGCCGCTCCTGCCCAAAAGCCGGCGCCGCCGGGGTGCGCAATGCCTCCCGAAACCCGCCGCTCGACGCCGATGCCGGGCGATCGATGCAGATCCGGGCACTTGAACCGCACCATCGCGGCCCCATAGCTGGCCTGTCGCGGAAAAACCGCCAGGACCCAGGCATGAACCAACACGATCCTTATTCCGAACTCAACCCGGCGGCCCAGGACGAGGTCCCGGGCTCCTCCGAGGCGTCCGAAGTCGAGGCGCTGCGCGCCGAGCTCAGCAAGCTGCGCGAAGACACGCTGCGCGAACGCGCCGAACTCGACAACCAGCGCAAGCGCGTGTCGCGCGACGTCGAGATGGCGCGCAAGTTCGCCAACGAGCGCCTGCTCGGCGACCTGCTGCCGGTGATCGACAGCCTCGAGGCCGGCCTGGCCGTGGCCGGCGACGACGCCAGCGCCCTGCGCCAGGGCATGGAACTGACCCTGCGCCAGCTGCTCAAGGTCGCCGGCGACAACGGCCTGGTCGCGGTCGACCCGGCCGGCCAGCCGTTCAATCCCGAGCATCACCAGGCCATGAGCATGGTGCCGGCGCCGGGTGTGGCGCCGAACCACGTGGTCCAGGTCTACCAGAAGGGCTGGCTGCTCAACGAGCGCCTGCTGCGTCCGGCGCTGGTGGTGGTCGCCCAGGACGCCTGAACGATCCCGGGACGGTCCCGGCCGCGGCTCGCCGCGGTCGCGAAACCGAAGCGGGGGGCGGCGCGAGCCGCGAACGGACGTTCCGGGAAGGGCCGGGACGGACGTCACGAGGGCGGGGCACGGGCGCTTGAACTGCCCGGCACCTAGCCCCAAATAACGAACATCGGCGGCACGGCGCACAGCGCGGACCGCCCCAACTATTCAAGCATTCGAGAGGGAGCACTACGTATGGGCAAGATCATCGGCATCGACCTGGGCACCACCAATTCCTGCGTCGCAGTGATGGAAGGCGGCAAGGCCAAGGTCATCGAGAATTCCGAGGGCGACCGCACCACGCCGTCGATCGTCGCGTTCACCAAGGACGGCGAAGTCCTGGTCGGCGCCTCGGCCAAGCGCCAGGCGGTCACCAATCCCAAGAACACCTTCTATGCGGTCAAGCGCCTGATCGGCCGCAAGTTCAGCGACGCCGAAGTGCAGAAGGACATCGGCCTGGTGCCCTACAACATCGTCGCGCACGACAACGGCGATGCCTGGGTCGCGACCCTCGACGACAAGAAGATGGCGCCGCAGCAGATCTCGGCCGAAGTGCTGGGCAAGATGAAGAAGACCGCCGAAGCCTACCTGGGCGAGCCGGTCACCGAAGCGGTCATCACCGTGCCGGCCTACTTCAACGACAGCCAGCGCCAGGCGACCAAGGACGCCGGCAAGATCGCCGGCCTGGAAGTCAAGCGCATCATCAACGAGCCGACCGCGGCGGCGTTGGCCTACGGCATGGACAAGAAGGGCGGCGATCGCAAGATCGCGGTCTACGACCTCGGCGGCGGCACCTTCGACGTGTCGATCATCGAGATCGCCTCGGTCGACGGCGAGATGCAGGTCGAAGTGCTGTCGACCAACGGCGACACCTTCCTCGGCGGCGAAGACTTCGACAAGCGCGTCATCGACTACTTGGTCGAAGAGTTCCAGAAGGACCAGGGCATCGACCTGCGCAAGGATCCGCTGGCGCTGCAGCGCCTGAAGGATGCGGCCGAGCGCGCCAAGATCGAGCTGTCGTCCTCGCAGCAGACCGAAGTCAACCTGCCGTACGTGACCGCCGACGCCTCGGGTCCGAAGCACCTCAACATCAAGCTGACCCGCGCCAAGCTGGAGTCGCTGGTCGAGGACCTGGTCAAGAAGACCATCGAACCCTGCCGCATCGCCCTCAACGACGCCGGCCTGCGCGCCAGCGACGTGGCCGAAGTGATCCTGGTCGGCGGTCAGACCCGCATGCCCAAGGTCAGCCAGGCGGTGGCCGAGTTCTTCGGCAAGGAACCGCGCAAGGACGTCAACCCGGATGAGGCGGTTGCTGTGGGTGCGGCCATTCAGGGCGGCGTGCTGGCCGGCGACGTCAAGGACGTGCTGCTGCTCGACGTGACCCCGCTGTCGCTCGGCATCGAGACCCTGGGCGGCGTGTTCACCAAGATCATCGAGAAGAACACCACGGTGCCGACCAAGGCCTCGCAGACCTTCTCGACCGCCGAGGACAACCAGTCCGCGGTGACCGTGCACGTGTTGCAGGGCGAGCGCGAACAGGCCCGCTTCAACAAGTCGCTGGCCCGCTTCGACCTGTCCGGCATCGAACCCTCGCCGCGCGGCATGCCGCAGGTCGAGGTGTCGTTCGACATCGACGCCAACGGCATCCTGCACGTCAGCGCCAAGGACAAGAAGACCAACAAGGAGCAGAAGGTCGAGATCAAGGCCGGCTCGGGTCTGTCCGAGGAAGAGATCGCCAAGATGGTCGCCGACGCCGAAGCCAACCGCGAGGAAGACCAGAAGTTCCACGAGCTGGTGCAGGCGCGCAACCACGCCGACGGCCTGATCCACATGGCCCGCAGCACGATCAAGGAGCACGGCGAGAAGTTGCCGGGCGACCAGATCGGCCGCGCCGAGGCGGCCATCGCCGACCTCGAAACGGCGATGAAGGGCGACGACAAGGGCCAGATCGAGGCCAAGTCGAAGGCGCTGGAAGAAGCCGCGCAGTCGCTGTTCGCCGCGGCCCAGGCCGCGCAGCCGGACGCCGGCGGCGCCGCCGAAACCGGTTCGGCCAAGTCCGAGGACGTGGTCGACGCGGAATTCACCGAAGTGAAGGACGAAGACAAGAAGTAAGCCGGGAATCGGGAATGGGGAATCGGGAATGGGCTTTCGCCATCGCGGCGATTTGCGTCCAAAGGCCCGGTTCCCCGTTCTCGTATCCGCAACGCGGCAGTGGCCGATGCGTTGGTGTTTCGATCGTCGTCCCGGCGCAGGCGGGGACCCAGGGCTTCGCCGGGGTATGGTGCTGAAGTCTCTGGATGTTCGGCTGCCGCTGAAGAGCGGCAGAGCCCGCCTTCGCGGGAATGACGGCCGAAAAGTTCACACCCTCGCAGCGGCCACCGCTTTTGATTTGACGATTCCCGATTCTCGACTCCCGATTCCCAGCCCATGAGCAAACGCGACTATTACGAAGTGCTGGGCGTTGCGCGCAACGCCGGCGACGACGACCTCAAGAAGGCCTATCGCCGCTGCGCGATGAAACACCATCCGGACCGTAATCCGGGCGACGCGGCCGCCGAGGCCGCGTTCAAGGAATGCAAGGAGGCCTACGAGGTCCTGGCCGACGCCAACAAGCGCCGCGCCTACGACCAACACGGCCATGCCGCGTTCGAACACGGCATGGGCGGCGGAGGCGGCGGCCCCGGCTACGCCGATATGGGCGACATTTTCGGCGACATTTTCGGCAACATCTTCGGTGGCGGCGGAGGCGGCGGTTCGCGCGCGCCGCGTCGCGGCGCCGACATCGGCTACGTGATGGAGCTGTCGCTGGAAGAGGCGGTCGGCGGGATCGAGAAACAAATCGAAATCCCGACCCTGGACGCCTGCGACACCTGCGAAGGCAGCGGTTCGGCCGACGGCAAGGTCGAGAGCTGCACGACCTGCGGCGGCCGCGGCCAGGTGCGTTTCCAGCGCGGCATCTTCTCGATGCAGCAGACCTGCCCGCATTGCAACGGCCGCGGCCAGAGCATCGCCAACCCCTGCGGCGACTGCCACGGCCAGGGCCGGGTCGAACGCACCAAGACCCTGTCGGTGAAGATTCCGGCCGGCGTCGACAACGGCGACCGCATCCGCCTGACCGGCGAAGGCGAGGCCGGCCCGACCGGTTCGCCGCCGGGCGACCTGTACGTGGAAGTGCGCGTGCGCGAGCACGAGATCTTCCAGCGCGACGGCGACGACCTGCATTGCGAGGTGCCGATCCGCATCTCGCAGGCCGCGCTGGGCGACACCATCCGGGTGCCGACGCTCGGTGGCGAAGTGGAGCTGCGCATTCCGGGCGAAACCCAGAGCGGCAAGCTGTTCCGTCTGCGCGACAAGGGCGTCAAGTCGGTGCGCAGCCGCAAGCCGGGCGATCTGTACTGTCGCGCCGTGGTCGAGACGCCGGTCAATCTGACCCCCGAGCAGCGCGAGCTGCTGGAGAAGTTCGAGGCTACGTTCGTGGGTGAGGGGGCGCGAAAGCACTCGCCACGGTCCTCCACCTTTCTCGACGGGGTCAAAGGGTTCTGGGACCGCATGACGTCCTGACGGGTGCCGTCTCGAACGCATAGGAAAGAGGGGCTTCGGCCCCTTTTTCGTGGGCGTGGTTCGTGATTCGTTGCGGGACGATCGTTCCTGCGGATCGCGCCGCGGTCGTTGTCCTTTCGGTGTGTGCTTGGCGATGTGCCGCGGCGGATGGATCGTGGTCGCTGCTCGTGACCGAAGGAAATCCCCGCGGGACGCCGCTCCCACCCCGAAAGCGGCGAATGCAAAGGGTAGGAGCGGCGCAAGCCGCGACCGCGGGGTTTCCGGTCGCGCCGCGACCGCCCAGCGTGCATGACATACGCTCGCGCAGCCGCTAGCCTGCGCGCATGAGCGAACACACCAAATCCCCGGTCCGTCTCCTGATCCACGGCGCCTCCGGGCGCATGGGCCAGGCCCTGTTGCGTCTGGCCGCCGAGCGCGCGGACTTGAGCGTGGTCGCGGCGTATTCGCGTTCGCAGCCGCCGCAGCGGGTCATCGACGGGGTGCCGCATTTCGCCGTCGGCGAGTTGTCGGGGGCGCCGGAGTTTGACGTCGCCATCGACTTCAGCCTGCCGCAGGGCTTCGACCCGGTGCTGGCCTTGTGCGCCGCACGCGGCAAGGCGCTGGTGTCGGGCACCACCGGGCTCAGTTCGGTGCAGAACGCAGCGATCAACGACGCCGCCAACGGCATCGCCGTGGTCTGGGCGGCGAACTACAGCCTCGGCGTAGCGGTGCTGACCGAGCTGGTGCGCCGCGCCGCCGCAGCCTTGCCGGGCTGGGACTGCGACGTGGTCGAGGCCCATCACACCCGCAAGCTCGATGCGCCTTCCGGCACCGCCTTGCACCTCGGTGCCGCCGCGGCGATCGGCCGCGGCGAAGAGCCGCATTACGCCAGCCTGCGCGCCGGCGACATCGTCGGCGAGCACACGGTCCAGTTCGCCGCGGCCGGCGAGCGCCTGGAGTTGATCCACCGCGCCACCAATCGCGACATCTTCGCTCGCGGCGCGCTCGAAGCCGCACTGCGCGTCGCCCACCAGGCGCCGGGGCGCTACGGGCTGGCCGAGCTGATGTTTCCGAATCTGTGATCGCCGGCGCGAACGGCAGCGTGCGCGGGCACGCCTGAGCCGAGCCGGGCGTTCGCGCTTGGGCCAGATTGAGACCGCCGCGACCTGCGGCGCCCACTCTGGAGAGAGACCCATGCCTAACCACCGGATGTTCGCGGCCACCGCGGCGTTGTCGTTGTTTGCATCGCCAGCGCTGGCTCAACAAGCGTTGGCCCAACAGGCCCCCGAACCGGGCGCGACCGAGACGGTCGTGGCCACCGCGAACGGTTACAGCCGCCAGCCGCTGATCAAGATCCAGGACGCTCAGGGCTTCGTCCGCGACGGCCTGCGCTGCGGTGCGCCGCAATCGACCCCGCAACGCCGCCAACAGGTCGAAAGCCGCCTGCGGCAGTTCCGCCAATCCTCGCCGGTGCGCTTCGGCGCCAGCGTGGCCGTCGCGGCCAGCAAGACCGTGCCGGTCTGGTTCCATGTGGTCACCCGCACCGACAACACCGGCAACGTCACCGATGCGCGCATCCAGCAGCAGATGCAGGTGCTCAACGCGGCCTACGCCGGGCGCGGTTTCCAGTTCACCCTGGCCGGCGTCACCCGCACCAAGAACAACAGCTGGTACGGCAACTGCCTCAGCAACGAGATGAAGATGAAGAACGCGCTGGCGGTGAACCCGGCGCGCAATCTGAACATCTACACCTGCACCCCGGGCAGCTACCTGGGCTATGCCTACGTGCCCGACACCTATCCCGAAGCGTCCAAGCGCCACGGCGTGGTGGCCCTGCATTCCTCGCTGCCGGGCGGCGCCTCGACCAACTACAACGAAGGCGACACGGTGACCCACGAGGTCGGCCATCACCTCGGCCTGGAGCACACCTTCGAGAACGGTTGCAGCGCGCCCGGCGACTACATCGCCGACACCCCGCCGCAGGCCAGCCCGACCTCGGGCTGCCCGGTCGGCCGCGACAGCTGCGCCGGCGGCGGGCTGGACCCGATCCGCAACTTCATGGACTACAGCTACGACTCGTGCATGAACACGTTTTCGGACGACCAAAGCATCCGCATGCAGGACATGACCGCGACCTACAAGCCGTCGCTGGGAACCTGAGCCCGGGCGGCGCGGCGGCCTCGAGGCCGTCGCGCCAGCCTCGGACAGGCCTGCCGGGGCCGGCGGAGCGGGGCGCCCAGGCTTTGTTCAGGCAGTTGCATAGGGTTGGAAGCGCTGCAATCGCGATAAATCAGCGGCGAATGTGTCGTGCCGGCGCTGCCTGAACGGCCCGGGCCGCTGCGATCGGGGCAAATTTTAGCTGGCTTCCGGAGCTCATCGCCGCTAGAATTCCGGCTCGCCTGAATCCCGAACGCCGGACCGGTCCCGCACCGCGTCCGCGCTTTGCTGCAAGTCGGTTTTGCCGATGTCGCGCACGGGATCAGATCCTTCGGCAGCCAAGGCGACCCCCGTGACTCAACCCGCAATCCTCGCCCTCGAAGACGGTACCGTATTCGAGGGCGTTTCCGTAGGCGCGCCCGGCCTCAGCGTCGGCGAAGTCGTATTCAATACCGCGATCACCGGCTACCAGGAAATCCTCACCGATCCCTCGTACGCCCGCCAGTTGGTCACCTTGACCTATCCGCACGTCGGCAACACCGGCTGCACCGACCAGGACGACGAAGCGCGCCAGGTCTGGGCCTCGGGCCTGATCGTCCGCGACGTGCCGCGCCGCCCCAGCAACTGGCGCAGCCAGGTCGCGCTGCCGCAGTGGCTCAGCGAGCGCGGCGTGGTCGCCATTTCCGATATCGACACGCGCAAGCTGACCCGCTTGCTGCGCGACACCGGCGCCCAGAACGGCGCGCTGATGGCCGGAGAGATCGATGTGGCCAACGCGCTCGAAGCCGCGCGCAAGTTCCCCGGCCTCAAGGGCATGGACCTGGCCAAGGAAGTCTGCACGCGCGAACGCTACGAGTGGACCGACGGCCAGCTCGACCTGGACCGCAACGCCTTCGTCAACGTCGAGCCGCGCTTCCATGTCGTCGCTTACGACTTCGGCGTCAAGCTCAACATCCTGCGCATGCTCGCCGAGCGCGGCTGCCGCGTCACCGTGGTGCCGGCGCAGACCCCGGCCGCCGAGGCGCTGGCGCTGAATCCGGACGGCGTGTTCCTGTCCAACGGCCCCGGCGACCCGGAGCCCTGCGACTACGCGATCGCCGCGATCAAGGAATTCGTCGCCAAGAAGGTCCCGACCTTCGGCATCTGCCTGGGCCACCAGCTGCTCGGCCTGGCTTCGGGCGCGAAGACCCTGAAGATGAAGTTCGGTCACCACGGCGCCAATCATCCGGTCCAGGACCTCGATTCGGGCCGGGTGATGATCACCTCGCAGAACCACGGTTTCGCCGTCGATGAGGCCTCGCTGCCGGCCAACGTGCGCGTGACCCACCGCTCGCTGTTCGACGGCAGCAACCAGGGCATCGCCCTGACCGACGCGCCGGCCTTCAGCTTCCAGGGCCATCCGGAAGCCAGCCCGGGCCCGCACGATGTATCGCCCTTGTTCGACCGCTTCGTTTCCATGCTCGAGCAGGCCAAGGCCTGATGAGCGCAGCGCCGGCCCAGCCGCCGCGCCGACGCCGCTGGCGTCTGCGTGCGTTGGCGGTGCTGGCCGCGCTCGCCGCGTATCCCGCTTTCGTGATGATCGCGGTGTACGCGCAGTGGTTCGCCGCAGCGCTGCCGGGCGGACGCAACGGCCCGGCCGATGCGTACCGCCATAGCCTCGCCAGCGCGATCGTCGCCTACACCTTGTCGCCGCGCTGCGTCGATTGGGTGACCGCGGTGATGGAGCGGGGCGGCCAAGGCAACCCGAGCCGGGCGATGGATGCCCACAACAACCGGATCGGCGCGCGCCTCGGCGCCGCCGCCCCGACCTGGACCGCGATGCAGCGCGAAGTTCGCGCCGCGGTCGACCATGGGGCGATCGATGCACGATCGCCCGAGCAGATCACCTGGCGCGCGCCCGACGCGTGGCAGGACCGACTTTACTGAGGACGACATGCCCAAGCGTACCGACATCAAAACCGTCCTGATCATCGGCGCCGGCCCGATCGTGATCGGACAGGCCTGCGAATTCGACTACTCCGGCGCGCAGGCGTGCAAGGCGCTGCGCGACGAGGGCTACCGCGTCGTGCTGGTCAACTCGAATCCGGCCACGATCATGACCGACCCGAACATGGCCGACGCCGTGTACATCGAGCCGATCAACTGGCAGACGGTCGAGAAGATCATCGCCAAGGAAAAGCCCGACGCGCTGCTGCCGACCATGGGCGGCCAGACCGCGCTGAACTGCGCGCTCGACCTGGCCGACAACGGCGTGCTGGAGAAGTACAACGTCGAACTGATCGGCGCCAAGCGCGACGCGATCCGCATGGCCGAAGACCGCGAACTGTTCCGCATCGCGATGAGCGAGATCGGCCTGGAATGCCCGAAGGCGGAAGTCGCGCGCACCTTCGAGCAGGCGGTCGACATCCAGACCCGCGTCGGCTACCCGACCATCATCCGCCCGAGCTTCACCCTCGGCGGCACCGGCGGCGGCATCGCCTACAACAAGGAAGAATTCGAGGAGATCGCCAAGCGCGGCCTGGAACTCTCGCCGGTGCACGAAATCCTGGTCGAAGAGTCGGTGCTGGGCTGGAAGGAATTCGAGATGGAAGTGGTCCGCGACACCGCGGACAACTGCATCATCGTCTGCTCGATCGAAAACTTCGACGCGATGGGCGTGCACACCGGCGACTCGATCACGGTCGCGCCGGCTCAGACCCTGACCGACAAGGAATATCAGCGCCTGCGCGATGCCTCGATCGCGGTGCTGCGCAAGATCGGCGTCGACACCGGCGGTTCCAACGTCCAGTTCGGCATCAACGCCCACGACGGCCGCGTCGTCGTCATCGAGATGAACCCGCGCGTGTCGCGCTCCTCGGCGCTGGCGTCCAAGGCCACCGGCTTCCCGATCGCCAAGATCGCCGCCAAGCTCGCCATCGGCTACACCCTCGACGAGTTGCGTAACGAGATCACCGGCGGCGCCACCCCGGCTTCGTTCGAGCCGAGCATCGACTACGTCGTCACCAAGATCCCGCGCTTCGCTTTCGAGAAGTTCCCGCAGGCCGACGCCCGCCTGACCACGCAGATGAAGTCGGTCGGCGAAGTCATGGCGATGGGCCGCACCTTCCAGGAGTCGCTGCACAAGGCGCTGCGCGGCCTGGAAACCGGCAAGGTCGGCCTCGACCCGACCGGCCTGGACCTGAGCAGCGAAGCCGACCTGACCAAGCTGCGCCGCGAATTGAAGGAGCCGGGCCCGGAGCGCATGTTCCACATCGGCGACGCTTTCCGCGCCGGCATGAGTGTCGAGGACGTGCACGCGCTGTCGTTCGTCGACCCGTGGTTCCTCGACCAGATCGAAGAGCTGATCGCCAGCGAACGCGAGATCGCCGAAGGCGGCCTGGGCGCGCTGGACAAGACCCGCATGCGCGCGATCAAGCGCATGGGCTTCTCGGATGCGCGCATCGCCCAGCTGACCGGCACCGACGAGACCGCGGTGCGCACCCTGCGCCGCGCCATCGGCGTGCGCCCGGTGTACAAGCGCGTCGACTCCTGCGCCGCCGAGTTCGCCACCAGCACCGCCTACATGTACTCGACCTACGAGGACGAGTGCGAGGCCGCGCCGAGCAACCGCGACAAGATCATCGTGCTCGGCGGCGGCCCCAACCGCATCGGCCAGGGCATCGAGTTCGACTACTGCTGCGTGCATGCCGCGCTCGCCCTGCGCGAGGACGGCTATGAAACCATCATGGTCAACTGCAACCCGGAGACGGTCTCGACCGACTACGACACTTCCGACCGCCTGTATTTCGAGCCGCTGACCCTGGAAGACGTGCTCGAGATCGCCGACCTCGAAAAGCCCAAGGGCGTGATCGTGCAGTACGGCGGCCAGACCCCGCTCAAGCTCGCGCGTGCGCTCGAAGCCAACGGCGTGCCGATCATCGGCACCAGCCCGGACAGCATCGACCTGGCCGAGGACCGCGAGCGCTTCCAGCAACTGGTGCAGGAGCTGGGCCTGGCCCAGCCGATCAACCGCACCGCGCGCAACCCCGATGAGGCGCTGCTGCTGGCCGGCCAGATCGGTTACCCGATGGTGGTGCGCCCGAGCTACGTGCTCGGCGGCCGCGCCATGGAAATCGTCTACTCCGATGCCGACCTGACCCGTTACATCCGCGACGCGGTCAAGGTGTCCAACGATTCGCCGGTGCTGCTCGACCGCTTCCTCGACAACGCCGTCGAGGTGGACGTCGACATCATCGCCGACCGCGAAGGCCACGTGCTGATCGGCGGCGTGATGGAGCACATCGAGGAAGCCGGCGTGCACTCGGGCGACTCCTCGTGCTCGCTGCCGCCGTACTCGCTGTCGGCGGGCACCCAGGAACGCCTGCGCCAGCAGGTCGTGGCCCTGGCCAAGGCGCTCAAGGTGGTCGGCCTGATGAACACCCAGTTCGCGATCCAGACCGACGCCGAAGGCAACGACACGATCTTCCTGATCGAGGTCAACCCGCGTGCTTCGCGCACGGTGCCGTTCGTGTCCAAGGCCACCGGCATGGCGCTGGCGAAGATCGCCGCGCGCTGCATGGTCGGCCAGACCCTGGCTTCGCAGGGAGCGCTCGAAGAAATCGTCCCCGACTACTACTCGGTCAAGGAAGCGATCTTCCCGTTCGCCAAGTTCCAGGGCGTCGACCCGATCCTCGGACCGGAGATGCGCTCGACCGGCGAGGTGATGGGCGTCGGCAAGAACTTCGGCGCGGCGATGGCGCGCGCGCAGGAAGCCGGCGGCATCAAGGCGCCGCCGGTGGGCAAGGCCTTCATCTCGGTGCGCGACCCGGACAAGCTGCGCGTGCTGCCGGTGGCGCAGGAACTGGTGCGTCGCGGCTATACGCTGGTCGCGACCAGCGGCACCCAGAGCTTCCTCAGCGAGAACGGCGTCGCCTGCGAGCTGGTCAACAAGGTCACCGAGGGGCGTCCGCACATCGTCGACCTGATCAAGAACGGCGAGATCGTCTACATCATCAACACCACCGAAGGCCGTCAGGCGATCTCGGACTCGTTCTCGATCCGCCGCGAGGCCTTGCAGCAACGCGTGACGTACTCGACCACGGTGTCGGGGGCGCGCGCGCTGGTGAACTCGCTGGACTACCGCGGCACCGGTCCGGTCTGGTCGCTGCAGGAACTGCACGCGCAGATCGGCGCCGCCACGGCCTGATCGGCCGCGGACCATCCGAATGAGCGGGCCCGGCGTTGGCCGGGCCCGCTTGCCCCTTTCCCGCTTCGAGCGGGGCAGGGGACGCCCTCTCCCGCTTGCTGCCGCTCCGGAACCCGGCGCCCCGTCACAAGGGTGTCAAGCGCGCGCGTTCCCGGCACAATGGGTCAACAATCAACTCGATCGGCCGGGACAGCCCGGTATGAGGAAGCTGGAATGAGAGCACCAATGACGGTGAAGGGTGCGCAGCGTCTGCGCGCCGAGCTGGAAGAACTGAAGTCGGTCAAGCGGCCGGCGGTCATCAACGCGATTTCGGAAGCGCGCGCCCACGGCGATCTCAAGGAGAACGCCGAGTACCACGCCGCGCGCGAACAGCAGGGTTTCATCGAAGGCCGCATCAAGCAGCTCGAAGCCGAGCTGTCGCATGCCCAGGTCATCGACATCAGCCAGCTCAACGCCGGCTCCAAGGTCGTGTTCGGCGCCACCGTCGAGCTGGCCAACGTCGACACCGACGAAGAGCGCAAGTACCAGATCGTCGGCGACCTCGAAGCCGACATCAAACTCGGCCTGATCGCGATCTCCTCGCCGGTCGCGCGCGCTCTGATCGGCAAGAACGAAGGCGACAGCGTCGTCATCGAAGCGCCGGGCGGCACCCACGAGTACGAGATCGTCGGCGTCAGTTACGAAGGCTGACCTTGACCCGCACCCGCGCTCGCCGTGCATGAACCGCCGCGTATGAACAGCGTCACCCTGCTGTTGCCCGAACGGGCGCGTTTCGGTGGTCAGCGCCTGAGCGAGGCCTTCGGGCGCCGGCTCGGGCGCGCCGATCGCAGCGTCGAGGCCGGCGGCCAGGCTGCGCGGGTGTTCGACATCCTGCCGCGCGGCTGGCCGGTCGCGGCGGTGACGCGTCAGCGCGACGTCGGCGATGCCGCGCTCGGCGCCTGGCTGCGCGCCGATCCGGCCTATGTGCGCCCCGACATCAACGGCGCACGTCTGCTGGCTTATGGCGAGGCCTTGGCGCTGAGCGAACGCGACAGCGCCGCGCTGCTGCCGGCCTTGAAGCCTTTGTTCGGCGATGCCGGCTTTCCGATCGATGCGCCGACGCCGACGCGCTGGTATCTGGCGCTGTCGCGCGAAGCGCGTCTGCCGCGTTTCGCCTCGCCCGAGCAGGCGCTCGGCGAAGACATGTTCCAACACCTGCCCGGTGCCGAAGGCGACGGCCCCGAAGGTCGCCGCTGGCGCGCCTTGCTCAGCGAGGCGCAGGTGCTGCTGCACAACCATCCGCACAACGCCCAGCGCATCGCCGCCGGGCTGGCGCCGATCAATTCGCTGTGGTTCTGGGGCGGCGGCGTGCTGCCCGATCACGTCCGCAGCGAATACGGCGAAGTGCGCAGCGACGACGAGGCCCTGACCGCGTTCGGCGCCCAGGCCGGCATCGTCGCCGGCGAGCTGCCGCCGGCCTGGAGCGCGGGCGAGGGCGTGCGGCTGTTCGATCTGCGCGGCGCCCGCGACGTCACCCCTTTGCAACGCGACTGGTTCGAGCCGATCGGACTCGCGCTGGATGCCGGCGCACTCGACCGCGTCAGCCTGGCCTTCGCCGACGGCGAACGTTTCGAGTGCGCGCGCTCGCAGCGCTGGCGCTTCTGGCGCAAGCCGCTGCGTTCACTGCAGGATTGAACGACACGATGAAACCCGTCGCACGCCTGCGCCGCCGCGAACCGGCCGAAGCCGGGTCGTGGCCGGATGCGATTCCGCCCTTGCTGCGCCGGGTCTACGCCGCGCGCGGCGCGACTTGCGTCGAACAGGCGCAGCCGCGGCTGACCCAGTTGCTTCCGCCCGACGGCATGCTGGGCCTGGATGCGGCGACCGCCTTGCTCGCCGATGCCATCGCCGCCGATCGCCACATCGTCGTGGTCGGCGATTTCGACTGCGACGGCGCCACTGCCTGCGCGGTCGGCGTGCGCGGCCTGCGCATGCTCGGCGCGAAACGCGTGTCGCACGCGGTGCCGAACCGCATCGTGCACGGCTATGGCCTGTCGCCGGCCCTGGTCGACGAACTCGCCGCGCTGCAACCCGACTTGTTGGTCACGGTCGATCACGGCATCGCCTGCCATGCAGGCATCGCCGCCGCGCGCGGGCGCGGCTGGCAGGTGCTGGTGACCGATCACCATCTGCCCGGCGAACATCTGCCGGTCGCCGACGCCATCGTCGACCCGAACCAACCCGGCGATGCCTTCCCCAGCAAGATGCTGGCCGGCGTCGGGGTGATGTTCTACGTGTTGCTGGCGCTGCGCCGCCGCCTGCGCGACGCCGGCGCCTTCGGCGACGGCAACGGCAACGGCCCCGACCTGAGCGTGTTACTCGATCTGGTCGCGGTCGGCACGGTCGCCGACCTGGTGCCGCTCGACGCCAATAACCGCGTCCTGGTCGCCGCCGGCCTGCGCCGTTTGCGCGCCGGGCAGGGTTGCGCCGGGCTGCGCGCGCTGATCGAAGTCGCCCAGCGCGATTACCGGCGGCTCACCGCGTCCGATATCGGCTACGCCCTGGCGCCGCGCCTCAATGCCGCCGGCCGCCTCGAAGACATGGCGCTCGGCATCGAATGCCTGCTGACCGAGAACGCCGCGCAGGCGCGCGACATCGCCTCGACGCTCAACGAGATCAATGCCGAACGCCGCGCCGTGCAGCAGCAGATGACCGACGAGGCCGAGCTCGCCTTCGCCCGCGTCGCCATCGATGCCGCGGCGATGCCGATGGCGCTGTGCCTGTTCGACGACGATTGGCATCCTGGGGTGGTCGGGCTGGTCGCTTCGAAAATGAAGGAACGGCTGCACCGGCCGGTGATCGCATTCGCGCCGGCCGAGCCCGGCAGTGAGCAATTGCGCGGTTCGGCGCGCTCGATTCCCGGCTTCCATATCCGAGACGCCCTGGCCGACGTCGCCGCGCAACACCCGGACTTGATCGAACGCTTCGGCGGCCATGCGATGGCCGCCGGCCTGTCGCTGCGCCTGGACGCGTTCGAAGCCTTCCGCGAAGCCTTCGAGGCTTGCGCCCGCCGCATCCTGACCCCGGAACTGTTGCAGGCCGACGTGCTCAGCGACGGCGAGCTCGAAACCGGCGAATTCGATCGCGTGCACGCCGAATCGCTGCGCGATGGCGGCCCCTGGGGCCAAGGTTTCCCCGAGCCGATTTTTTCCGGAAATTTCGAGGTCGTCAGCTATCGCGTGCTGAGCGAAAAGCACCTGAAGCTGGTGCTGCGAATGGAAGGCAGGGCGGAACCCTTGAACGCCATCCATTTCAACGGCTGGGAGGGAGTGCCACCGCCGAAGTACGTCGTGGCGGCCTTCAAGCTCGAGCCGGACGACTACCGGGGCGGGGACGCGATCCAACTCAATGTCGTCTATCGTGACTCGCTCTAAAGCGGATCAGGCCGCTCCGGCCGCTTCGCCCGGATGCCATCCTTCAAGGTCGTGGATACCACCATGCAAGTACATTTGTTTCGAGGGCCCGGCAGGGTTTTCGGCTTTACCGCCGATCTGTCCGGCGCCAACCTGCCTGCGCAGTTCGCTCCTTGGTCGCATTTCATGAGCGTGGAGATGCGGCAGGGCGAGCCGATAGCCGGTGTCGAAGTCGATGAGTGCCTCGCGGATATGGAGGCTTTCGGCGTACACGTGACCGATGCCCACGTCCGTATTACCGAGCAGGCAGTGCAGCACGGCGAACGCGCGTAGATTATTCACGGCCTGCAGCTCGCGGCCCGACAAGATTCACTCGGCCGGTACGTACACCGAGGTGCCGGCCAGGCTCTGCACGTGCGCCAACGAGGCCGGCACCAGCTCGCGCACGATGTCGCAGAAGTTCATGTCCATCATCCGCAGGGCACGCCGGATCAGCAGCGGCGCCGGATGGCTGGGCTCGTAGCGCTCGAGGTAGGCGCTGGCCTGTTCGAGCGCCAAGGCCACCTCGCGCCGCGAGCGGAATTCCAACATCGTCGCAGTGGCCTGGCGGACGATCCGCTCG
Organism: Lysobacter sp. 22409; assembly: GCF_052045105.1. Classification (NCBI taxonomy): domain Bacteria; kingdom Pseudomonadati; phylum Pseudomonadota; class Gammaproteobacteria; order Lysobacterales; family Lysobacteraceae; genus Lysobacter; species Lysobacter sp. 22409. The sequence continues at coordinate 22,412 of NZ_JBQEOE010000019.1, forward strand.
CCGCAGGCGTCGGAGTGCAGGTGGGGCGTGGTTTGCGAGTCGAGCGGTGCGCTCGCATCCAGCACCACGTGGACGACGCGCAAGGGCGCCTCGATCGCGCTGAAGTCGGGTACCAGGCTCGGATCGAGCGCCTGTCCGAGGCGGGCCTTGATCCGCGCGAGCAGCGCCAGGATGTGCACGACCGCGAAGACTTCGGTTTGTCCGCTGGATCGCGCATTGCGCAGATCGACGGCCAGGCTGTTGCGCTCGAGGCTGCAACCGCTAGGCAGGTTTGCGACGCGTGCCTCGACCAGCGTGCGCACGGTCTCGCGCAAGGTCAGCACGCCGTGGCGGTCGCGCAGCAGGGTTGCGTTGCGGATCGACTTGCCGATGCTCATCGCGTCGGCGATCGCGGCGATCGCGTACAGACGCGGCAGCGGGTCGTAACGGCCGAGCACGTCGAGCCGCGGATGCACTTCCAGCCAATAGCGATCCATCCATTCTTCGATCAGCTCCAGGCCCTTGGCGAACCCCGGCAAGCCGTAACGTTGCAACCAGGCATGGGTCAACAAGGCGGCGATGCGCAGGTCCTTCGTGCGCGCCAACAGGTCGCAGGCTTCGCGCTCCACCTGGACCCAATCGGGCGGCGCCGCGGCGAGCACGGATGCGCCGCACAAGGGTTGGTCCCGACCGGCCGCGATGCGCAGCAGGCCGAGGTAGGCCTCCTCGCGATCGAGGTTCTCTCCGCAAGGCCGATCGGGTTCGATCGGCCCGATCAGCGAAGACGCGCAATGCAGTGTGTCGAAAGGAAGCATTCCAACCGTCCTTAGTCCTTTGACGTGACTTGCTCGTTCGATAGCGAATGGTATGGATAACAGCCGCCCTGGAGTCTAACAACCGCGGTGCCCGGCAGGTTCCGTGATGCACTTCTGCCACAGAGTGAATGTAATTCGCGGCACATTACTAAGCGGTGGGAGAACGATGGCTACGCGAGTGCCGGCCGGCATGGCGGATCGTCCGGATTCGCTCGGCGCGCTTAGCCTCGAAATTGCGTCAGCAGCGTGCCTCGGGTCCGGAAGCGAGAGCGGACGAGGGCGAAAGCATGAATTCGTTGTGAATATGTCTTGGTGCACATTTGACGCCTTGGCACGGCGCTGGAGCTGCGCCCGCCTCCTTGATGTCGATATCGCCGAGGCGACCAGGCGAGCTCGGCCGCTCGATTCAGGCATCGGCGGCTGCGATCGACGAGATGCATTCGCGAGATCGGATGCAGTCGCCGGATGCGTTGCTCGGCGGATCCGCGTCGCGCGTCCGCTGTGCCATGCCGGTGCTTGCGGTTACGCCGGCAGCCCCGCGATCACCTCATGGGCGATGCCGTGTTCGGCGAGGCGCTGCGCCAAACGGTCGCCAGGCGCATTGCGATAGGCATCGCCGGGTTGCAGGCAGACCACGCAATCGCCGGCGTCGACGTGGCGGAGCAATAACTGCCATTGCTGCTCCGCATCGGCCGGCAACGGCCGGCGCGGGGCGTCGCGCCGTGCCAGCACCAACACCGGCGCGGCGACGTCGGGGCCGTACAACAGCACGTCGGCCTGATTGAGCGCACGCAGCGCGCGCAAGGTCAGTTGCCCGGCGTCGTCGCCGCCAGTGCCGACCAGCAGCACCACGCCGCTGCGCGAAACCGCGTCGCTATGTTGCAGGGCCAGCCGGAACGCCTGTTCTGCCTGTTCGCTGTGGCCGCGTTCGAGCAGGCCCGGCACCGGGCCGTCGAGCACCTGATCGAACCAACGCCGCCGTTGCGCGAGTTGCGGCAGCGCCTGGCGGATCGCGTCGCGATGGCGTTCGAACAGCGCGGCGAGTTCGCCGAGCGAGGGATCGAGCTGCGACTCCAGCCGCTCGCGCAGACGCCGGGCCAGCATCGGTGCGGCACCGCCGGAGGAGATCGCGACCTGCAAGGGCGCACGGTCGACCAGGGCCGGGATCTGGAAGCTCGACAGGGTGGCGTCGTCGACGATGTTGGCCAGGCGCTTGCGGCGTCCGGCCTCGTCGGCGAGGCGCTGATTGAAGGCGTGGTCGTCGGTGGCCGCGATCAGCAGCCAGGCCTGGTCGATCCAGTCCGGGTCGAAGGTCCCCTCGCGGCGCCTCAGCCGGCCCTCGTCGAGCCATTGCTGGAGGGTTTCGTTGAGCGCGTGGGCGTGCACCTCGACCCGCGCCCCGGCCTGCAGCAGGGCGTCGATCTTGCGGGTGGCGACTTCGCCGCCGCCGATCACCAGGACCTCGCGGCCGGACAGGTTGGCGAACAGGGGAAACAGCGCCATGCGGGTTCCTGGAGGCGGCGGGGGGTGGCTCGCGGCCGCTCATGTTGCATGGCAACATGGGGTCGAACTCCGCCAGCCAGGGCTGCAATGCTACGCGTCCTCTTGGTCACCGACACCGACAAGCCGATCGGCCAGCTGCGCAACGCGCTGCTGGCGGCCGGGCACGAGGTGCTGGACGAAGTGGCCGCCACCGGCGCCTTGCTGCGGGCGGTGGAGACGCAGCAGCCGGACGTGGTGATCGTCGACGTCGACTCGCCCTCGCGCGATTCGCTGGAGCAACTGGCGATGCTGCACCAGCACGCACCTCGGCCGGTGGTGATGTTCTCCGCCGACGGCGACCACCAGCTGATCCGCGCCGCGGTCGGCGCCGGGGTCACCGCCTACGTGGTCGACGGGCTGGCCCCGGAACGGCTGGCCTCGATCATCCAGGTGGCGTTGGCGCGTTTCGAGCAGCAACTGCATATCCGGCGCCGGCTCGACGACGTCCAGCAGCAGTTGCTCGACCGCAAGCTGATCGACCGCGCCAAGGGCCTGCTGATGGAGAAGCGCGGCATGAGCGAGAGCGAGGCCTACGCCGCGTTGCGCCAGCAGGCGATGCGCCAGGGCGCCAAGCTGGTCGACGTGGCCCGCCGGATCATCGCCATGGCCGACCTGATCGGATGAGGGCCGCATGACTATCGACGACGACGTGCCGACGCTGACCCTGGGCTACATGCCCCTGATCGATTGCGCGCCGCTGATCGCGGCGGTGCGGCTGGGGCTGGACCGGCGCCACGGCCTGCGCCTGGTGCTGAAGCGGCAGGCCTCGTGGGCGGCGATCCGCGACAAACTGCTGTCCGGCGAACTCGATGCCGCGCATGCGCTCGCCGGCCTGGTCTACGGCATCGATGCCGGCATCGCCGGGCCGCAGGCCGATCTGGCGATCCTGCTGACCCTCAACCAGAACGGCCAGGCCATCACTTTGTCGCCGCCGTTGGCGCAAGGCCTTGCGGCAGGCCGGCCGCTGCGCGAGTTGTTGGCCGAGCTGCCGAGGCGGCCGGTGTTCGCCCAGACCTTTCCGACCGGCACCCACGCGATGTGGCTGTACTACTGGCTCGCCGCACAAGGCGTCGACCCGCTGCGCGACATCCGCAGCCTGACCCTGCCGCCGCCGCAGATGCCGGCGGCGCTTGCCGACGGCGAACTCGATGGGTATTGCGCCGGAGAGCCCTGGGCGACTCAGGCCGAAGCGCTCGGCGTCGGCCGGCTGGCGATCCGCAGCGGCCAACTGTGGCCGGGGCACCCGGAGAAAGTATTGGCCTGCCGGCGCGAATTCGCCGCCCTGCAGCCGGAGCTCGCGTTGGCGCTGACCGCCACTTTGCTCGACGCCTGCCGTTGGCTCGACGATGCCGGGCACCGACGGCAAGCGGTGCCCTGGCTGGCGCAACCGGAGGTGATCGGTTTGCCCGCTGCGTCGATCGAAGCCTGTCTGCTGCCGGGCGGCGCCATCGACGCCAGCGGCAGCGGCCTGCGTTTCCACGACGACGGCCGGGTCAACTTCCCCTGGCTGTCGGACGGGCGCTGGTTTTTGCGGCAATTCCGCCGCTGGGGTTGGCTGGCGCCGGCGCAGCCGGACGAAGACGCGACCCGGCTCGGCAACATCCACCGCCTCGACACTTATCGCGAAGCGGCGCAGCGATTGCAGGTCGCGGTGCCGGCCGCCGACAGCCGCCGTAGCCTGCTGTTCGACGGAACGGTCTGGGAATGACGCAGGAGCGGGCGAAGGCGGCCTAGCCGCCGTTCGTCGCAACCGGAGTGCCGTGCGGCCTCAGCCGCCGCCGCGCACGCGCAGGGTCAGGCCCTTGAGGAAATTGCGCAGCAGCTGATCGCCGCAGAGGCGGAAATTCTTGTGGTCGGCCTGACGGAACAAGGCGGTCAGCTCGGGCTTGGAAATCGGGAAGCCGGCGTCCTGGAAGGCCTGGTGCATGTCGACGTCCTTCAGTTCGAAGGCGACCCGCAGCTTCTTCAACACCACGTTGTTGGTGACGCGTTTTTCCACCGGGCGCTGCGGCTGGCTTTCGTCGCGGCCGCGGTAGTGGAACACCAGCCCGTCGAGAAAATGCGCGAGCACCAGGTTGCTGCACTCGGCATAGCCTTCCTCGTCCTCCTTCTTCAGGAACGCCAGGATGTCGGCCTTTTCCAGGGCCAGGTTCGGGTCGGCCAGCTTGGCGATCTCGACGACCTTGAGGTCGCTGAGGTCGAGCATGTAGCGGATGCTGCGCAGTACGTCGTTGTTGATCATCGGTGTTCCATGGCGCCGCGCCTGTTGCAGGCGGAGCGTAGCGCGAGTCGGGTTCGGGGTCTTTCGTGGTGCAGGCGGCGCCGGGCGCGGAGGCCGGGCCAGCCGCTGGAAAGTCGTGGGTGGGCCATTTTGGCATCCCTGGGCGCGCAGGGGTGAACGGGGGCGTTCAGCCAGCCGGTCGGCGCGGCGGTTTCGCTCCGCCCGTGGCAACCGAATGCTCGAACGGTGCATCCAAGCCCGTATTCGTGTCCGGCAGGGGGCTGTAACGCCGAACGCGAGATCTCGCTCCGCCATCTCGTCGCAACTCCTCAAAGGGCATCCATGACTCGCATCGCGTCCGCGCAACACCCGTTCAACAGCAGGAGCCGTCGTTCGTCGCCGATGTGGGCGACGGCGCTGACCCTGGTCATGGCCTGCGGGACGGCGACCGGCGCGTCGGCATCGTCCGTCGCGCCGGCCTTCGTCGCGACCATCGAGGCCGAAGTGCCTGCCTTGATGCAGTCGGCCAAGATCCAGGGTGCGGCGGTGGGTCTGATCGTCGATGGCGAACTGGTGTACGCCAAAGGTTTTGGTTTCGCCGATCACGCCGGCCGGGTTCCGGCCACCGCCGACACCGTATTCGTGGCCGCCTCGTTGTCGAAGCCGATCGCGGCCTGGGTGGCGATGAGCCTGGTGGAGCAGGGCAAGATCCGCCTGGACCAGCCGGTGGCCGAGCTGTTGTCGCCTTGGCCGCTGGCCGAAGGCAAGTTCGACCATCGTGCGATCACGTTTCGCCATCTGCTTTCGCACACCGCCGGCACCACCCTCGGCGGCTACCAAGGTTGGCTCGACTTCAAGGAATTGCCGAGCCTGGAGGAATCCCTCGCCGGCAAGACCAACGGACGCGGCGCGGTCGAACTGTTCGCACCGGCCGGCGCGCAGTTCCAGTATTCCGGCGGCGGCTACACCTTGATGCAGCTCGCGATCGAGCGCAGCACCCGGCGCAAGTACTCCGAGCTCGCGCAAGAGTTCGTGTTCGCGCCCTTGGCCATGAAGCACTCCAGCGTAGCGATGACGCCGCAGTTGTTGGCCCGTGCGGCGCAAGGCCACGGCGACGACGGCAGCCCGGTGCCGATGCGCTATTACGTCGAGCAGGCGCCCTCGACCCTGAGCACCACGGTCGAGGATTTCTCTCGATGGATGATCGCCGGCATGGAGCAGGCCGATGGAACGACTATCGGCCCGATGTCCCCGCGGCAACTCGCGCAAATGTACGAGCCGGCGAAGCTCAGCACCGAACGCGCTTCCGGCGATGCCGTCTACGGGCTCGGCCATTTCATCCAACGCTTGAGCGACGGCAGCACCGCGGTCGGCCACGATGGCCGCAATCAGGCCGGGTTCCGCGCCAACTTCCTGATGCGTCCGCACCAACGCGACGGTATCGTCTTCTTCAGCAATTCTCGCACCGGTCTTGCGCTGGACCGCATCGTCTGCCTGTGGACGGCGGATGCGACGAAAGCCGATGCCACGGCGAGTTGCAAGAAATAGCCGGCGGCGTTGCAGCGGATTTGTGCGTAAGCAGTCAGCCCGCGATTGCCGACAATTGCGAATAAGAAGTCGCCGGCGAGCGCGCCAGGCAGGCGCGCCAGTCCAGGAGATCGCTGAATTCTTGCGCGAGTTGCGGGTCGCTCCAGCAGCGGCGATGGGCCGGGCCGAGCGGCGGCTCGGTACGGGCGATGGGGGCGATGCCTTCGAGCACGACCGCCATCGCGATGTCGGCGTAGCCGAAGCGCTCGAACAGATAACCGCTGCCGGAGCGATCCAGGCCTTCGCGCAGTCCTTCGAGTGCGCGACGCAAGGCGCCGGGGACGAGCAGGTGCTGGTATTTCCTGTCGAGCCGGCGCGCGGCATCGCGGGCGACGAAGCGCAGCGGCGGGCGCAAGGGCGCAGGCAGCAGGCAGGCCAGGGCTTCGTCGAGGGCAGGGGGGCTGGCGAGCACGCCGCGCACGACGCGGGTGCGGATTTCGGCGAGCGCGGCCTCGCTGAGTTCATTCCAGGCCGCAATCGCGGCGAAATCGCCGAGGCGGCCGTCGCCGGCCTGGGCATCGGCATGGCGGGCGATGTCCCAGGACCCGCGTACGACCTGCACATCGGTCAGCAGCACCGGCACCGAGACCGCGCCGGTCCATTGCCGCATTCGCCAGCGCAACCAGGGTTCGCTGAGGGTGGGGGTGTATTCGCGATAGCCGAAGGGCAGGCTGCAGTGCTCCAGCGCCCAGCGCGCCTTCTGCGTCCACGGCGAGAAGGATTCGCCGACCAAGAGCACTGCGGGATCTGCCGTCATGCGTCTCATCCTGGTTGGAAGGCTTGCCATGGCTCGGACGGCGAACACCGTACCGGGTCCGCCGATAGGCCTTGTTCGCGCAGGCCTGCCGGGCCCGCGGCGGAGTGGTTTGCGGCTGGGCGACTGGGTACAGTAAGGCCTGAGGCCGGCCGAGTATGCAGTGCTCTTCAAGCGAGCAACTGGCCCAGACTCAGGACGAGGTAGGGGAGTGCATTCACGTCCTTGCGGGGCGTTGGGTGCACGGCGGATCGATCCATCGATCGGGGGAAGGGATGTCGCGCAAATTCGCTTGGGCAATGATGTTGGCGATGGTGCTCGTGCTTTGCTCGTGCAAGGTGAGAATCGGACCGGAGAAAGAAGAGCCGGTCAGCGCGGGTACTGAGCAGCAGCAGCGCGAGGTGCTTGCGGCGGCTGAGAAGTTCGCGGATCGGCTGGATAAGGGCCGTTACGCTGAGAGCTGGGAGCTGGTCGGCCCGGTGCTTTTGGCTAGCAGCACGAAGCAAAAATTCACCGGCTTCCTGACCACGACTCGCAAGCCCCTGGGCGCTGCCGGAAAGCGGGAGATCATCGGGTTCGGTTTTCAGAAGAAACTCGATAATGCCCCGCTTGGACAGTACGCGACGATCGCCGTGAAAACCGACTTTGCGAAGGTCCGAGGCGTGGAGGAGACTTTCGTGTTCGAGCAGGCCGGCAAGGACTGGAAGCTGGTCGGCTACTCATTGTGGAAGCAGCAGACGTTCTCGTTCAGTCTATCCAAGTAAGGCAGGTCAGCGCGTGAGCCGGATTGTGATTACTCGAGGCAAGCGATGAAATACGTCCTGGCACTGTTCGCCCTGCTGCTGGCGGGCGCAGCTTGCGCTACTTCCGTACCTCTCAAGCCTCTCGAAGAGATGGTCGGGGAGGCGGATCACGTCGTGGTCGCGACGGTCGAGTCGGTGGACATGGTCGGCGGCCGTGGCGAGCCGATTATCGATCCAAAGGCGCGTACTGGGCCGGGATCGAAGAACCGGATGCGCTTCAATCTGCGGGTCGAGGAACTGTTGTTCACCCGTTCGCCGGTGCTGCCGCCGGCCTTGCGCGTGCCGTTGTGGTCGGCCTGGCATTACGAGCTGGGCGACATCCAGGAGCAGGTGACGGGTTCGACCGGCATCTTTCTGCTCAAGGGCGACGACTACCAACCGGTGTACCCGGCCGATTTTCAGCGTCCGCTCGACGAGCGCGAGCAAATCGAGCGCCTGCTGCAATCCCGGTAAGCGCGGGACTCCGCAGCGGCCCGTTTGGCCTTACGGCTTCGGCCTTAATGGCCCTGTTTCGCCGTCCACTGCGCCGCTATTTTTCCGGCAGGCACAGGAGGACGGTCGGATGAAGCAGATCGGTTATGCGCTCGGCGCCGCGCTATTGGCGGCGGCAATGGTCATGGCCCCGGTGGCGATGGCGACGCAGGACACGCCCAAGACGGCGAAGCCGGCCGATCTGTCGGGCCTGCGCGATTTCGATTTCTTGAACGGCCATTGGAAGACCAAGCACCGGCGGCTCAAGCTACGCTTCGTCGGCAGCAGCGAATGGATCGAGTTCGACGGCAGCTTCAGCCAGCGCCCGTTGATGGACGGGTGGGGAAACACCGGCGACAACGTCTTCAACCTGCCTGGTGGTGCCTATCGCGGGGTCAGCCTGCGTGCCTACGACGCCCAGACCGGGCAATGGACGGTGTGGTGGCTCGACGGACGCAATCCCGGCGACGACCTGAGCCCACCGAACAAGGGGCGCTTCGAGGGGGGGCTCGGGCGTTTCTTCGCCAAGGACACGATGCAAGGCAAACCGGTGCTGGTGCGGGTGACCTGGTCGCAACCCAGCCCGGACGCGCCGCGTTGGGAGCAGGCGTTCTCGATCGACGACGGCAAGACCTGGGAGCTCAACTGGGTCACCGATTTCATCCGCGTCGATACCAAGACCGCCGCCGCCGACTGAGCCGGCGCGGTCCCGTAGCCAGGCTTCTTCACGAACTCGATGACAACGCCCATGACCGACTCGATCGATCGCCGACGCCTGCTGCAATGGTCGCTCGCGGCGGTTCCCGGCTTGATGTTGCTCGGCACCGCTGCCGGCGCCGAAAAGGCCACGAAGGAGAATGCACGCCGCGCCGGTGCCGAGCGCGACTTCGATTTCTTTCTCGGCAGTTGGGACGTCAAACATCGTCGCCTCAAGAAGCGGTTGGCTGGCAATAACGACTGGGAGGAATTCGAAGGCAGCACCCGTTGCCAGTCCCTGCTCGGAGGCATCGCCAATATCAACGACAGCGTGTCTTATCGCGCCGGTGGCGTGTATCGCGGCATGGGTCTGCGCGCGTTCGATGCCAACAGCCAGACCTGGGCCGACTGGTGGCTGGACGGCCGCAACCCGGTGAAGATCGACACGCCTGGCATCGGACGATTCGAAGGCCGTGTCGGTACCTTCTTTTCCGAGGACCTCCACGACGGCAAGCCGGTACGGGTGCGCGGTGTGTTCACCCACCTCAGCGACAGCCGCATGCAGTGGGAGCAGGCGTTTTCGCCCGACGGCGGTGCGACCTGGGAGACCAACTGGGTGATGCGCTATACCCGGACCGCGTAAAGCAAGGGGCGGACTCTCGTTTCCTGTCAGTGTCGTCGGCTGAGTAAGCGATCTGTCCTGGCTGTCGTGATCGAAACTTTCGCTGGATCATGCTGAAGCCGCGCCGATCGTATTCAGCGCGGCTTCGTCGTCTGTTCGATTTCTGCTTGCGGCCGATTCCACACTGCAATACAGACGCGCGGTAGCGTGCAGATGCCGCTGTCGAGCGTTCGCGCATGAACCATGCGCAGTCATCGGCCCCAATGTCGTAGCGCACTTGCATTCGCTTATCGATCACAAGGGGAAGGTTTGCTCGGCATATCTATGTGTGCCGAAGTTCACAGGAATGCACGGCTTTGAGTGTGCCAACTTTACTAGAGTTGATATTTTCATAAGCGAATTGCGCACTACATCACATTTTATTTTGTAAGCTGGGTTTGAGACCTAGCACGGCTGCGATGCCTGCGAAGTCGGGCAAGGGCATAAGGAAGTGTGCCAGCCATTGGGCGTATCGCTTGTACAGGCTTCGGCTTGCTATCGGCGACACGGTTTCTCCAGGGCCTGCGAACGGAATCGCGACTAGTCAATCGAGCTGCAGATGATCCGTCAGCGGAAGGTTCGCATGAGTATCCAAATCGTCGGTCGTAATACGGTCGTTCCGGCAGCGCCGAGCATCGAACAGGCAAAGCCGCAAGCGGAAGCGCCGAGCACCAAGGTCATACACAGCACCGTTTTCTCGGGGCTGGGCGTGGGCACCCAGGTGACCTTGATCGTGCACAGCGACACCATGAGCGACCAACACGTCTCCCTGCTGCACGACAATTGTCTGAAAGCGTTGGAGCGAGCGGCCCGGTCGGTATGCGAGGAAGTCGCAGCGGCTTGAGGCGGTTGTTGTGCAGTCGACGCGCTAGTCGGGAGGAGGGTGCTTTTACCCCAAGTTCCGCTGCTGCTGGCATTGCTTGTGCTTTTGCCTTTGCCATTGCTATTGCCTGTGCCTGTGCCTGTGCCTGTGCTGTTGCTGTTGCTGTGCGTCGCCGAGCACTCGCGAAGGCAAACGAATACCCGGAGGGCGGCCCGCATGGATGCGGGCCGTTTTTCATCGGGACAGGGATGTCCCGTATGAAAAATCCCCGCGGATGC
>NZ_JBQEOE010000019.1:33091-77376 GCF_052045105.1 Lysobacter sp. 22409
TACCTTTCTTTTGTTGCTTATGACAAAAGAAAGTAACCCGCCGCTTTAGTGGCGGAAGCTCTTAGCGTTTGATCCTGATCCTGATCTTACTTGAGCGATGCGCCGCAAGACCGAAACGACGCGGTGGCGGCTTGTGACCGAAGGAAATCCAGTAGGGCGCCGCTCCTACTCTTAGATGCCACGACCACGCGTCTCAATCTCTCGTCGCTTCCGGCTGGAGGTCAGGGTAGGAGCGACGCAAGTCGCGACCGCGTCCTGTCGTTCTCCGGCGTTTCCGGCCGTAGGATAGCGAAGCAACATCAAGTGCAGAGCTTCCGTCCGCTGACGCGGCCGGGTTACTTTCTTTTGCTAAGCCCAAAAGAAAGGTAACCAAAGAAAAGGGCTCTCCTTGCAAGGGCACAGGCCACGAGTGCGATGCTGTCGCCGGGATTTTTCGATAGGACATCCTTGTCCTATCGAAAAACGGCGCACGTCCTGTGCGCCGCCCTCCGGGTCTCCATTGGACCGGTAAAGCGAGAGCCACAGCCAGAGCCACAGCCAGAGCCAGAGCCAGAGCCGCGGCCTGAAATCGGTACTCGCTGCATGGATCTGCCCGGGCATAGCCAAAACCGCCATCCGCTCGGGACGCTGACCCAAGCGCCAAAGACACCGAACCTACCCCCCCCCCCTGATGCTGCGTTGCACAAACATGGTGCAAGCCCGCTCGATTTTGGAGCGCGACGCTCCCCAGGCACCGAGCACGCATCCGTGTCGCTCACCCAAGTGATTGAAATCGTGACGAACCCAGCTCGTTCGCTTCGATGCGCATAGTTGGCACGGCTATTGCGTAGCCTAGTAGGCGGGTGCAACGGCGCGTCCGCGACAACCTGATTCCGGCAGACGGGCCAACGGCGGTCCGGCCTGTCGAAGACAACGGCGTCTTTCCGGTGCGAACCGGGAAGGCGCCGTTTTCGTTTCTCCCCCTCACGGCCGCTGCGGGACGCCTGGATCGGGCGTCCGCCGCGGCCCCGTTCGGAGATTGCGCGGATGGATCGATCCTTCTGGCGGGCCGGGCATACGCCCACGCTGTTGTCGGCTTTTCTGTATTTCGATTTGAGCTTCATGGTCTGGTACCTGCTCGGGCCGATGCAGGTGCAGATCGCCCAGGCGCTGCATCTGGATACGCAACAGCGTGCCTTGATGGTGGCTGCGCCGATTCTCTGCGGTGCGGTGTTGCGCTTGTTCCTGGGGATGTTCGCCGACCGCGTCGGCGCCAAGCGCGCCGGCTTGATGGCGCAGACGGTGGTGATCGCGGCTTTGTTGGCGGCGTGGTGGCTCGGCGTCGACAGTTTCGCCCAGGCCTTGTTGCTCGGCTTGATGCTCGGCGTCGCCGGGGCGTCGTTCGCGGTCGCCTTGCCGCTGGCCTCGCGTTGGTACCCACCCGAGCATCAGGGCACGGCGATGGGCATCGCCGGCGCCGGCAACTCGGGCACGGTGCTCGCGGCCTTGTTCGCACCGGCGTTGGCGGCCGCGTTCGGCTATCAGAACGTGTTCGGCCTGGCCTGCATTCCGCTGGTGCTGGTGCTGGCGGTGTTCGTGGTGTGCGCCAAGGACGCGCCGGTCGACACGCCGAGCAAGCACTGGGCCGATTACGGCCGGGTGCTGGTCGGCAACCGCGACTCGTGGTGGTTCATGCTGTTCTACGCGATCACCTTCGGCGGTTTCGCCGGCTTCGCCAGCGCTTTGCCGGGTTATTTCCACGACCAGTTCGGCTTCGAGCCGAAGATCGCCGGCTGGGCGACCGCGGCCTGCGTGCTCGCCGGCTCGGTGATGCGGCCGCTCGGCGGTGCTATCGCCGACCGCATCGGCGGCACCCGCACCTTGCTTGCGGTGTATCTCGCGGTCGCGACCCTGGTCGCCGTCGCCGCGCTCGGCATCGGCGGCCCGGTCGCAACCGTGGCCTTGTTCGTACTCACTCTGCTATGCCTGGGCGCCGGCAACGGCGCGGTGTTTCAGCTCGTGCCGCAGCGCTTCGGCGCCGACATCGGCCTGATGACCGGCTTGATCGGCATGGCCGGCGGCATTGGCGGGTTCTTGCTCGCCGCCGGCATGGGCGTGCTGAAGCAGCATACCGGCAGTTATGCGCTGGGTCTGTGGCTGTTCGCCGGCTGCGCGGCGTTGGCCTGGGGCTTGTTGGCGAGCCTGCGCCATCAGTGGCGCCACCGTTGGGCGGCGCTCAGCGCCGCACGCGTCTGAACCGGCCCCGGAGCGAACTCATGAAGAAACCCAGATTGGTGGTGGTCGGCAACGGCATGGCGGGCGCACGCACCCTCGAAGAGCTGTTGAAGCTGGTCCCGGACATGTACGACATCACGGTGTTCGGCGCCGAGCCGCATCCGAACTACAACCGCATTCTGCTGTCGCCGGTGCTGGCCGGCGAGCAGGCCTTCGACGATATCGTGCTGAATTCTCTGGCGTGGTACGCCGAGCACGGCATCCGTCTGCATCTGGGCAAGGAAGTCAGCCGCATCGATCGGGTGCGGCGTCGGGTCATCGCCGCCGACGGCACCGAGGCCGAGTACGACCGTCTGCTTATCGCCACCGGTTCGCTGCCGATCGTGCTGCCGGTGCCGGGCAAGGACCTGAAGGGCGTGATCGGCTACCGCGACATCCACGACACCCAGGCGATGATCGACACCGCCAAGGTGAAGCGGCATGCGGTGGTCATCGGCGGCGGCCTGCTCGGGCTGGAAGCCGCCAACGGCCTCAAGCAGCGCGGCATGGAGGTGACGGTGGTGCACCTGGCCGGCTGGCTGCTGGAGCGCCAGCTCGACCCGGTCGCCGGGCAATTGTTGGAGAAGTCGCTGACCGAGCGCGGGCTGAAGTTCCGCCTCAACACTGCGACCCAGGAACTGATCGGCAACGAGCAGGGCGAAGTGACCGCGGTGCGCTTCTCCGACGGCAGCGAAGAGCCGGCCGACCTGGTGGTGATGGCGGTCGGCATCCGCCCGAACATCCAGTTGGCCCAGGCCTCGGGCATCCACTGTGCGCGCGGCATCGTCGTCAACGACTCGCTGCAGACCTTCGACCCGCGCGTTTACGCCGTGGGCGAATGCGTCAGCCATCGCGGCATCGCCTACGGCCTGGTCGCGCCCCTGTTCGAGCAGGCCAAGGTCTGCGCCAATCACCTGGCGAACTACGGCATCGGCATCTACAGCGGCTCGGTGTCCTCGACCAAGCTCAAGGTCACCGGCATCGACCTGTTCTCGGCCGGCAACTTCATGGGCGGCGACGGCAGCGAGGAGATCGTCCTGTCCGACCCGGCCGGCGGCGTTTACAAGAAGTTGGTGATCAAGGACGACCGTTTGATCGGCGCCTGCCTGTACGGCGATACCAACGACGGCGGTTGGTACTTCAAGCTGCTCAAGGACGGCAGCCGCATCGACGACCGCCGCGACCAACTGATGTTCGGCGAGAAAGCGCTCGGCGATTCCGGCACCGCCGGGCAGAACCGGGCCAGCGCCATGACCGACCGCGACGAGGTCTGCGGCTGCAACGGCGTGTGCAAGGGCACCATCGTCAAGGCGATCAACGAGCAGGGTTTGTTCACCGTCGACGAGGTCAAGAAGCAGACCAAGGCGGCGAGTTCCTGCGGCTCTTGCACCGGCCTGGTCGAGCAGATCCTGATGAACTGTCTGGGCTCGAACTTCCAGGAAACCCCGAAGACCAAGGCGGTGTGCGCCTGCACCGACCACAGCCACGGCGACGTGCGCAAGGCGATCCGCGAGCACCGGCTGTACACCCATGCCGCGGCCTACGCCTTCCTGGAGTGGCGCACGCCGAACGGCTGCGCGACCTGCCGGCCGGCGATCAACTATTACCTGCTGTCGACCTGGCCGCGCGAAGCGGTCGACGACCCGCAGTCGCGCTTCATCAACGAACGCGCCCACGCCAACATCCAGAAGGACGGCACCTTCTCGGTGATCCCGCAGATGAAGGGCGGGGTGACCAATGCCGGCGAACTGCGGCGCATCGCCGATGTCGCCGACAAGTACGCGGTGCCGATGTTGAAGGTCACCGGCGGCCAGCGCATCGACCTGCTGGGCATCAAGAAAGAAGACCTGGTCGATGTGTGGAAAGACCTCGGCATGAATTCCGGCCACGCCTACGGCAAGTCGATCCGCACGGTGAAGACCTGCGTCGGCAGCGAGTTCTGCCGCTTCGGCACCCAGAACAGCACGCAGATGGGGATCGACCTGGAAACCATGCTCGCCAACATGTGGAGCCCGCACAAGGTCAAGCTGGCGGTGTCGGGCTGCCCGCGCAACTGCGCCGAATCCGGGATCAAGGACGTCGGCATCATCGCCGTGGACTCGGGCTGGGAAATCCACATCGGCGGCAACGGCGGCATCAAGACCGAGGTCGCGCGCTTCCTGGTCAAGGTCAAGACCAGCGACGAGGTGCGCGAATACACCGGCGCTTTCCTGCAGCTGTACCGCGAAGAGGCCTATTACCTCGACCGCACCGTGCATTACATCGCCCGCGTCGGCATGGACTACATCGTCCAGCGTGTGGTCGAGGACGCGGCTAACCGCAAGGCCTTGTTCGAGCGCCTGCTGTATGCGCTGGAAGGCTTGCCCGACCCCTGGGCCGCGCGCATCGCCGGGGCGCGCCCGCGCGAGTTCCAGCCGCTGCGCATTCCTGCCACGCTCGTCGACGCGGAGGCCTGAGCCATGGAATCGACTGCCTCCTGGTTGCGGGTATGCCGGCTCGACGACATCCCGGTGTTGGGCGCGCGGGTGTTGGAAATGGCCGGGGCCGACAACATCGCCTTGTTCCGCACCGCCGGTGATCGCGTGTTCGCGATGGTCGACCGCTGTCCGCACAAGGGCGGGCCGCTGTCGCAGGGCATCGTCGCCGGCGACAGCGTCACCTGTCCGCTGCACGGTTGGAACATCGCCCTGGCCAGCGGCGAAGCCTGCGCGCCCGACGTCGGTTGCGCGCGCAAGTTCCCGGTGCGCATCGACGGCGACGAGGTGTGGCTGTCGCTCGACGCCACCGCGCGGAGCGAGGCTTGATGGAAGATCTGGCGCTGCACGAGGAGATCGACACGGTGCCGGCGGCGGCGCCCGAGTTGCGGCGCACGCGCACGCGTTCGATCTGCTGTTACTGCGGGGTGGGCTGCGGGGTGTTGATCGATGCCGAACACGGCCCCGACGGCAGCCGCATCGTCGGCATCGAAGGCGACCCCGAGCATCCGGCCAACCAAGGCCGGCTGTGCACCAAGGGCCGCAGCCTGCCGCAGACCGCGAGCAGCCTGAGCGGGCGGTTGTTGGCGCCGGAGCTGCGCCACCTGCGGCAGGAGCCGCGCCGCCCGGTCGATTGGGCGCTGGCGCTGGATACGGTGGCCGACCGCCTGGCCGGCATCGTCCAGCAGCACGGCCCGGACGCGGTGGCGTTCTATATCTCCGGGCAATTGTTGACCGAGGATTATTACGTCTTCAACAAGCTCGCCAAGGGCCTGCTCGGCACCAACAACATCGACACCAACTCGCGCCTGTGCATGTCCAGCGCGGTCGCCGGCTACAAGCTGGCGCTCGGCGCCGACGGCCCGCCGACCTGTTACGAAGACCTGGAACTGGCCAAGACCGTGCTGTTCGCCGGCAGCAACATGGCCTATGCGCACCCGGTGTTGTTCCGGCGCCTGGAAGCCGCACGCGAGCGCGACCCCGAGGTGCGCTGGATCGTGATCGACCCGCGCCGCACCGACACCGCGGCGATGGCCGACCTGCATCTGCAGATCCAGCCCGGCACCGATGTGGCGCTGTTCAACGGCATGCTGCATCACTTGATTTGGGAGGGGCGGGTCGATGCGGCGTTCATCGCCGAACACACCGACGGCTATGCCGAACTGAAGCAACTGCTGCGCGACTACACCCCGCGTATGGCCGCCGAGTTATGCGGCATCCCGGTCGCCGACCTGATCCAGGCGGCGGACTGGTTCGGCCGCGACGCTGCGGCGTTGTCGCTGTACTGCATGGGCCTCAATCAGTCCGCGCACGGCACCGACAAGAATCTGGCCCTGATCCATCTGCATCTGGCCACCGGCCAGATCGGCAAACCCGGCGCGGGGCCGTTCTCCCTGACCGGCCAGCCCAATGCGATGGGCGGGCGCGAAGTCGGCGGCATGGCGACCATGCTCGCCGCGCATCGCGAGATCGGCAACGACGCCGACCGCGCCGAACTCGAACACCTGTGGGGGCTGCCCGGACACAGCCTGTCGGCCAAGCCCGGTCTGTCGGCGGTGGCCTTGTTCGAGGCCTTGCGCAGCGGTCGGGTCAAGGCGGTCTGGATCGCCTGCACCAACCCCGTGCATTCCATGCCGGACATCGGCCAGGTGCGCGAAGCGCTGCAACAGGCCGAGTACGTGATCGTGCAGGAAGCCTTCCGCAACACCGACACCGTGCCCTATGCCGACGTGCTGCTGCCGGCGACGAGCTGGGGCGAAAAAGAAGGCTCGGTGACCAACTCCGAACGGCGCATCTCGCGGGTGCGTGCGGCGGTGCCGGCGCCCGGCCAGGCCAGGCCGGACTGGTGGATAGCCAACGAAGTGGCGCGGCGCCTGGAGGCGCGCTTGGGGCCGCCCGGCTTCGCACCGTTGTTCGCGTTCGATGGGCCGGCGCAGATCTTCGACGAGCATCGCCGCCTCACCGTCGGTCGCGACCACGACATCGGCGGACTCGACTACGCACGCCTGGACAGCCAGGGGCCGCAGCAATGGCCGTTCCCGGCCGGCGCCGCGCAGGGGCAGGCGCGGCGCTACGGCGACGGCGTGTTCGCTACCGCCGATGGCCGCGCGCGCTTTCACCCCACGCCGTATCGGCCGGTGGCCGAAGCGACCTCGGCGCGTTTTCCGCTGCGTCTGTTGACCGGCCGCCTGCGCGATCAATGGCACGGCATGTCGCGCAGCGGAAGAGTGCCGGGCCTGTTCGCGCACAGCCCCGAACCGGGCCTGCGCATGCAGCCGCAGGACGCGGCACGTCGCGGGCTGGCGCACGGCGATCTGGTCAAAGTGATCAGCAAGCGCGGCGAATTGGTGCTGCCGCTGGAACTTTCCGACGAGGTCGCCTCCGGCACGGTGTTCGCGGCGATGCACTGGAGCGGGCAGTTCCTGTCCAGCGGCGGCATCAACGAGGTCAGTCAGCCGGCGGTGGATGCGCGTTCGTTGCAGCCGGAGCTCAAGCATGCGGCGGTGCGGATAGAGAAAGCCGAATTCGCCTGGCATCTGCTCGCGGCGCGGCGCGGCGATGCCTTGAGCCTGCAGGCCGCGGTGCAACCGCTGCTCAGGGATTGCGGCTTCGCTGCGATCACCCTGAGCGCCGATGGCCAGGTCGACGGGCGCGATGGCGAGGGCGTTAGCGATTCCGCCTGGCTGGTGCTGCGCGCTGCCTTCGAGAATATTCCGCCGAGCGAGTGGCTGGAGGCCTTGAGCGAAGCGCTGCAGTTGCACGCCGGCCGCGACACCCTGGAGTACCGCGACGCGCGCCGCGGCTTGTTGAAGCGGGTGTCGTGGCGCGCCGATTGCGGCGACAACCGCATCGACGGCCTGCTGTTGACCGATGCGCAGCGCCACGGTGCCGGCGAGAACCTGCTCGATTCGGCCCTGTCCGAGCGGCCTTGGAGCGGCTCGCGTCTGGCGGTGTTCGCGCAGTCCGGCGGTGGCGGCGCGCGCGATGCGGTGGTGTGCAACTGCCTGCAGATCCGCGAGTCGAGCATCCGTGCCGAGATCGCGCGCGGCGCCGGCGTCGCCGAACTCAAACAACGCCTGGGTTGCGGCACCGTCTGCGGCTCCTGCGGGCCGCAACTGAACCAGCTGTGCCGCCAGGCGGCGCAGGCGTGATCGCGAATTCCCGGGCCATCACTACGGAGTCATCATGGATCGCATCGTTTCCGACTCGTTCCGGCGCGCACCCAGCGAAGTGGTGTTGCTGTCGGCCGGCCCCGGCGACCTGGAGCTGCTGACGATCAAGGCCGCGAAAGCGCTCGCCGCCGCCGAGGTGGTGCTGCTCGACGAATTGGTCGACCCGCGCATCGTCGAACTGGCGCCGCTGGCGCGAGTGATCCGCGTCGGCAAGCGCGGCGGTTGCCGTTCGACCCCGCAAGCTTTCATCTGTCGCTTGATGCGCCGTTATGCACTGCAAGGGCAGCGGGTGGTGCGGGTCAAGGGCGGCGACGCGCTGTTGTTCGGCCGGGCCGGCGAAGAGATCGATTTTCTGCGACGCGCCGGCATCGAGGTGCGCATCGTCAACGGCATCAGCGCCGGTTTCGCCGCCGCGGCGAGCCTGGGCGTGTCGCTGACCCATCGCGATCACTGCCACGGCATCACTTTCGTCACCGCGCATACCCACGACCACGGCGAACCGGACTGGGCCGCGCTCGCGGCCACCGGCACCACCCTGGCGATCTACATGGGCATGAGCCGGATTGCGAACGTCGCGAACGGCTTGCTGCGGCATCTGCCCGCGCAGACACCGGCGGCGATCGTGCAGGGCGCGAGCCAGGACGGCGAAACGCGCTTGTTGACGACATTGGAGCGATTGGCCGGCGACGCCGCGGGCATCGGTATGGGTACAGGCGGCGGCCGGCCGGGTGTGATCCTGGTCGGTGCGGCGTTGGCCGCAGCGCGCGCTAACGCTGCGAACACCCTTGCGGGTCGAGTCGGTCTGGCCTGGAAGAATTGTGTCGACCGGTACAAATCTTCGCGTCTGTCGTTGAGATCGCAATCGTTATTCGAGCCGATCCGTACCGAAACAGAATGCGTTGACTAGCGCAAATACTCGTGTCTGCAGTTGAATTCGGGCTTGCGCTGCGTGTTTTTATTCGTACATGCTTCAAGTGCTCGACGGTGTCGGGCATGCGCTGACGTCATGGTTTACGGATGTGCGCATCCAGGACAACTGTGTATTTCTCAGGAGATCTTCCATGCCGACGTCCGATCCAAGCGGCTCCTCTTCCGGATTTCTGTCGGGCCTGTTTGGCCGCTTCCAAGGTCAACCGCGGCCCACGCCCGAGCCGGTGCAGCCGCAGCGTCCCAAGCTCGATCCGGTCAGCGCCGCGGCGATCATGGAAGACGGCTACCAGCCCAAGAGCACCGGCAAGACCGGCGATTGGCAGCGCGTCGACGACGACATGCTGAAGAAGCTCAATCTGGACCCAGGCAAATTCCACAGCAGCCCCAGCGGCATGCATGCGACCTTGTATCGCAAACCCGGCTCCGCCTCCGAGTCCGAAGGGTTCGTGCTGGATTATCGTGGTACCGCCCGACTCGGTGATTGGTCGGCGAATTTCCGCCAGGCCCTCGGCATGAAGAGCGCGCAGCACGAGGAGTCGATGACGCTCGGCAAGGAAGTCAGCGCTGCACTCGGTCCGAGCCTGGTCGGGGTGACGGGGCATTCCAAAGGCGGCGGCCAAGCGCTGCTGGTCTCACACGCGATCGGCGTCGATTGCGTCACCGCGAACCCGGCCTGGCCAAGCCAGGGCACGCTCAAGGCCTACGGTTTCAACCCCGAGACTTTTCACAACGGCAAGGGCGGCCCATCGGTGACCAACCTGGTCGTCGGGGGCGAACCCTTGCAGAGCCTGCAAAGCACTGGTGCGGTCTCGCTAGTGCCGCCCAGGCAGGGAACGGAGTTGCAGGGGCCGAAGTTCGAGTTCAAGCCTCAGCAGCACAGCGGTCTGCGCGGTCACGAGCCCGGCGACGACCCGGACCTGGACATGGCGCGTTCCATGTTCGCAGCCATGGATGGGAGCAAGCATCTGCTCAAGTTGCACGGCATCGGAACGGTGCGCGACGCGCTGCAGAATCGCGAGGTCGCCGAGTTGGCCGACATCGCGCAGAAACGCGGGCTGTCGAAGGTCGATCACATCGTTGCGGAGAAAGACGGCGGCAACGGCCATTTCCTGGTCGAGGGCAAACTCGGCGATCCCAGCGCGAAGTACGCCAAAGTCGAGGGCGCCTTGCCGAGCGGTGTCTTGGGCCAGCAGTTGATCCAGAGCATCAACCAGCATGAAACGTTGAATCGTCAGCAGACTCCGCTACAAGTGGCGATCCAGCCGCATACGCGCTACGTCTGAGGCGCGCGCCATGTCTCAAGGACGCCGGTCTTAACCGCACCGGATCCGGGCGCTGTCGGACGCGCGGATCGAGTCGCGGCAGCGGTTCGGTCCGCGCAGCGCACGCCGGCGTGCAGGCCGGTGGCCTTCACGGTCACGCGGCCGGCGTCCGCGTGTTCCGGTCCCACCTATTTTTCCGTCCGTTTGCGTTTCGTCGTTGTAGTTTTCTTGGCCACGGCGGTGTCCTGCGGCGCGCGCTTGACCGCCTTGACCGTTCCGATGGTGGTGTCGCCGGACACCGCGTCGTTGAAGCGTTCTTGGGTACCGCAGCTGCGGTCGGGGTAGACGACGCAGGTGCAGGGGTCGACCCCCGTCATACCGTCGACGTTGAGGCCGACGAAACCGAGCGGAGCGTAGCGGTGTTCGACCCCGAGCGGCGGCCGCAGTTCGGCGACGCCGCCGTTGCGCGGCCATTCGATGTCGCCGGTGGCGACGCGCGCCGGAATCAGCCAGTAGTCGCCGCTGCGATACTCGCCGTCGGCGGCGAAACGGATCTGGATGCCGTCCTCGAGCGCTATCCAGTACAGCTCGCCGGGCTTGAGTGGCTTGCCGTCGTCGGGCTTGTCCACCGGCACCGCGCCGTCGACGAGCGCGATGTCGCCCGTACCGACATGGTCCCAGCGCCGTACCTTGGTCGTCGCATTGGGGCTGCGGCCCTGGGCCTGGGTCAGCGTCAACACGTTGCCTTCGACGCCGCTGATCTGGCTCAGCTGGCCGGGACGGCCGAGCAGGTCGTCTTGTTCGTCGGTGATCTCGACCCATTGGCGCTCGCGGAAGTCGCGCGCGTTGGCGACTTCGAGCTTGTCGCCGCCGCCGCCGATCCAGCGCGTCAGCACGCTGCCGTTGTCGCGCGACCATTTGAAGGTAGCGCCGAGGTTGCCGTTCTCGTTGCCGCGATGGATCTCGACCCGGTACAGATGGTTTTCGGCGCCGCGATACGCCGAGTCTGGGTCGGTGACACAGGGGTCGTCGAGGCGCGGCAGTTCTTGCAACTGCGCGGCAAGTTTCGGCCGTTGCCGATCGAACAGCAGCAGCGGTGCGGGGCAGGCCGAGCGATAGTCTTCCTCGAGTTGGTCCAGGCCCTGTTGCAGGCGTTCGATTTCCTGTTTCAGGCGCTCGCGCTCGGCTTCGTCCTGGGTTTGTTCGAGGCGTTCGTTGAGGACTTCGATGCGCTCTTCGAGCCGCTCCTGGATCGTCTCCAGTTTCAATGCGCGCACTTGCCAGATCACCTGGCGCCGGCTGCAGGTGTCGGGCCCGCCGAGTGCGACCTCGCGCAGCTGCGGCATTTCCACCGCGGTGAGATGGCGCTCCCACACGTCCAGATAGACCCAGAAACGGCTGTCGTCCTGGTTGGAGGACGATTCCAGCCACGATCGCAATGGATCGCCCGAGCCGGGCTGCTCGCTGGCCGCCGCCGGGGTGAAATGCGGCTGCGCCAGATAATCGCTGCCGTCGCATTCGCACAGCACGCCGTCCACGTAATAGCGGCCGGCGCCGATCCGCAGCGAGCGCTTGCCGTCGTGCTGCTCCAGGGTCAGCCCGAACCCGGGTGTTCCGGCCGGCGCCGCATAGGGGCCGAACACGTCGCGGGCGAGCGTGCGCAGGAGATGCAGCAGGATCGCGCCCTGTTCGTTCGGGTCGGCATCCAGGGTGACCCGGCCCTGTTGCAGCAGGACCTGGCTGAAATGATGGCGGGGATCGAAGCTCGCCCGTGAGAAGTCGCCTTTCATAGCTGCTTTCCTTCCAGGTCAATCGGCGAAGAGAAGTCCGACGGTCATGCCGGCCGGGGTGTATTGGTCGAGCCGCGCGCGCAGGTTGGCCTCGCGTTGCGGCTCGTAGAGGTGGTGGTAGACGCCCATCTGCGATTCGTCGTCGGCGCCGCGCAGGATCTCCGGCGCGCAGTGATCGAGCAGCCGCGCATAGCCGGGCCGGCCGTAGCGGCGCGAGCGATAGCGCGGCCGCACCCGCAGGCGTTCGGCGGCGATCTCGCGCTGCTCCAGCGGCGCCGGCAGCTTGCGTTCGCGCACCGCGGCGATCGCGCCATCGGGTTGGCAGCGGTAGCGTCGCGGCGTGCGGCAGTGGCAGGGCACGTGGCTGAAACGCACGCAGCCGATCTGGCGGCGGGCGACGTTGAGGCAGTCGTTGAACAGGCAGTTCTCGGCCAGTTCCAAGGCATGCGCCTCGATCGTGCCGAACACGGTGCAGCGAAGCAGCTTCAGACGCGCATGCGCGACCGCCGAGGTCGCCGCTCCGATCGCTTCCTGGCGCGGGCCGGCGGCATCGACGATGCTGTCTTCGATCGTCAGCGGCATCGGATCGCTGCCGACCTCGTCCTGCTGGACCTGGATCGAGCCGACGATGCTGCGTTCGATCCGCACTTTGGCGCGCAAGTTGTACAACTCCAGGCTGGGCTCGGCCGGGCGGTCGGGTTCGCAGCCGCAACCGATGCCCCATCCGGGTACCAGGGTGCAGTGGCGGATCGACAGCTCGGCGGCGCAATCGGGTTGCCGTGCGGCCTGTTCGGCGTAGGTCTCGGGCTCGCGCGGCGCGGACACATGCAACGGCCGTCCGGTCAGCAGGATGCCGTCGAGAGCGAAGCGGCTGCCGACGTCCATCTCCACGGTCAGCGCATCGGCCAGGTCGGTCTGCCAGTCGATCAGGCGGATCACCGGACGCACACCGTTGGCTGCGCGCAAGCTCAGCGACTGCCCCGGTCGCAACCGGATATGCAGCGGTTCGACCCAGACCCCGCTGTGGATCAGTTCGATCACCGCGTGCTGCGGCGACTGTTCCTGCCACAGGCGCAGGGCGTCGGCGATGCGCGGCACCGGCGCGGGGGCGTCGGCCGAAGCGTCGTGCGCGCCGGACTCGCCGACCCGATACAGGCGGTAGTCCTGCGCCGGTCGGCGCATCGTCCGCCGGTACTCCCCGCCGCCGAGGTCGGCGGCGAAGCCGTAGTGATAGCTGACGCGCACGCCTTTCTTCGGAATCTGGTTCGGCGGGAACATCAGCCGGCCGAGCACCGGATCGATCGCGACCTTGCCGCGCGGCACGCGATAACGCCAGCCGCTGAGGTCGGCGACCACGATCGCGCCGACCGGGAGCGGTTCGTTGGCGTCGTGGCCGGCCCAGCGTTCGGCCCATACCGCCAGGCTCTTGCCGATGCCGTATTCGTCGTCGAGATGCCGTTCCAGGGCACGCCGACGCAGCGGCATCGGCAGGTTCTCCTCGCCGGCGAGATGGTGGCGGTCCGGTTCCGGGCGCGGCTTGCGGTACAGCGGCGCGTCCTGCCCCAGCACGCTGAAGGTGAAGCAATGCGGGCCGGCATCCTCGACGCAGTAGGCGGGTGTGCGGGTGACCGGATAGCTGCGCATGCGCCAAGCGAACACGCCGACGCTGGGGATGTTGTAGCGCCCCGGGCGACGCGGCGAAGCGATCCGGCGCACGTCGACGCTGTGCGCAAGCGGGTCGAACGGCCCGCCGCACAGATCCAAAGCGGCCATATCGCGCAGAGAAGCAGTGCCGAGCCGGTGCAGGTGCAGGTGATCGAGGTTTTGGGCACGGTCCAGGCGCTGGAAGAACTCGACCGCGCGCGCCGGCCAGCCGGCGACGTCGCGGGCTAGGTCTTCGAGCAGGGCGACCGTGCCTTTGCGGCGACGATGCTGGATCGACTGGGCGACCTCGCGCCGCGGCACCAGCGCGCGTTCGAGTGCGCGCCCGGCTTCGTCGCGGCGCTGCACCGGTGCGCCGGCCGCGTCGACCGGGCGATAGCCGATCAGATCGGCGAGGTAGGGCACGACCCAGTCGTCGGCGGTCTCGATGAACCAGTTGTCGTACAACTGCGCGATATCGTCCTCGACCAGGTTCATCTGCTCGGCGATCACCCGCAGCAAGGCCTGCAGCGGATAACCCTGTTCGGTGTCGCGGATGCGGTGGATCGTCGGCAGCAGCCGGTACAGGCGGTCGATGCGCGGTTCGATGTGCAGCGAAGGGATGTCCATGTCGTCGCTCACTGGACCGGATTGAGGATCAGGGTGTCGGGCACGTTCGGCACGAAGCAGGCGAGCCGCGCCGGACGGATCGTGTCGCCATCGGGCTCGGCGGGGCCGGCCTCGACGCGGGCGGGCGGCTGGACCGGTATCGGCTGTTCGTCGTTGCCGTTGAAGCCGCTGTCGCTGTCGCCGTAGACGATGGCCTGGACGATGTCGGTGATCTCGTCCTGGCTTATCAGCCGGCGTTGGTCGCTCTGCCAGTCGATGACGGTCTCGGGGATACCGCCGAAGCTGTCGACGTCGACCCAGTCGACGCCGCGCACCGACTGCATCGCCGCGACGATCTCGCACAGCAGGGCCGGCCGGGCCAGGGCGCGTTGGTCGAAGCCGAAGCGTTCCAGCAGGCGCTCGCGTACCGCGGTCGCGACCGGCTCCCAGCGATGACCGGGCAACAGACGCAGCCGCGCCTGCAGCACCAGGGCAATGCGTTCGCGCATGGCCACCTGCACCGACAAGGCGGGGTCGCCGAGTTCGCGCAGGGCCTGCATGAGGTTGCGATAGAGATCGGAGTTCGGGTCCAGCGGCATGTCGTCGACCCCGGCGACGGTGATGTGCACCACTTCGCGCACGCCGTCGCTGAGCCGCGCCGCCACGGCCTTGGCGATGCCGGCGAACATGCGGGTGAAGTCGGCGTAGTCCGACAGCGACACCAGCCGGTCCAGCGCCATCAACGAACGCGGCGCGTTCTCGCGGATCAGCCCGATGCTTTCGCGGTCGGCGCCGCCGGAGGCGTGCAACGGATTGATCACCTCCTTGATCCCGAGCGGACGGCTGATCAACAGCGAGATCTGTCCGGCGCGCACGTTGCCGCCCTTGCCGATGCCGTTGCGGTATTCGGCGCGCAGGTTCTCGAAGCCGCTCGGCGGGCGCAGGCCGTTGACGCCGTCGCCGAACACCACCGAGGTCACGCCGTCGTCGCCGGTCACGGTGACGTAGGCGCGCGCGTCGGGGCCGAGCCCGGCCAGGCTGTCGGTTTCCTGCCACTCCACCTCGTTGACCAGCACCTTGAGCGTGCTCGCCGCGCCCGCGGCGGTCGGCGCGGGGCGCCAGGTCAACGGCGGTTGGCGCAGGGCGAAGCGTTGCAGCGGCCGGCGTGCGTCGCTGCTGCCGAGCACCTCCTTGCGGGTCTCGCCGTGGCTGGCCGCGACCACGTTGGCGTGGATGCGCAGGCCGTCGCGGTAGTACACGTAGGCCAAGGGTGTGGCCAGGCGCAGGGTGGTGTGCGGACGGTCGCCGGGACGCCAGAAGTCGCTGCCGTGCTCCAGGCCGGCGATCATCATCAGCTCGCTGACGCGCACGCCGCGCACCCCCGGAATGTCGCTGCGCTCGCCTTCCACCACCACCCAGCGACCGGACTTGAGTTGCTCGTGCAACGGGCCCAGTTCCAGGCGGCTGCCGGAGACGTCGTCGAGAATCGGTTCGGCCGCCATCTCCAGCCGGCGCCGTTGCGGGTGCAGCCAGGTCTGGCGCAGTTCGTCGATCCGGCGGCGGGTCTGACCGTCGGCGACATCGCGCCAGGCGCTGTGCTCGCCTTCGGCGCCGAATTCGATCCGGGTGCTTTCCTGCGACAGGCCGTACGCGCTGCGCGGCCCGGTATGCGCGCTGGCGACGTGCATCACCTGATAGCGCGCCAACAGCTCGGTCGGCAGCGGTGGCCGCACGACCAGGACCCGGTCGCCGATCGCGAGCAGCGGATCGGCCTTGCCGAGGAAGGCGTTGCTGTCGCTTTCGTCGTCCTCGTAGACCCAGTCCGCCCACGATTCCACCGGCGGGATGGTGTTGTTGGTGGTGCCGGGCATCGGCTTGGACGAGCCGGCGCCGAACAGGGTCTCGCCGGCGCCGAGCACGTGCACGGCCGTCAACGAGGGCGTCGCCTGTTCGGGGCTGGAGCCGCGCCAGGCAGCGTAGTAACTGTCCTTGAGCGTCGGCGCGAAATCGGTGATCAGTTGTGGCTGCACATCGGCGTCGTAACTGAAGGTTTCGTCGAGTTTGCGCGGCAGGCGCAGGGTGTTGGCGGCCTGCAGCCGGCGTGGCGCCAGCAGATGCTCGACCGCGTCGTCGGGCCCGCCGTTCGGCGCGCTCGCGCCCGGTAGTCCGAGTTCGGCCAGTGCCTCGCCGAAAGCGTCGATGGCCTGCATGGCGTTGCCGTTCTCGACCCCGCCGTTCAGCAGGCCGGCCCATTCGTCCATCGGCGGACGCGGAGCGCCGAGGCGCAGCGCATTCAACAGCTGCGCGCAGTTCTCGATCGCGCGATCGTCCTGGGTAAAGGCCAGTTTGTTCTGCAGGATCTGCAACAGCGGGTGCGCCTGGTCCTGCAGTGGCGGCAGCGGCTGCAGGCGCAAACGCGTGCGCTGCCCGGCGAAGTCGGGTTCGACCGCGACCACGCGACGTGCGACGTGCACGGCGGTGGCCGAGGCGCCGAACTGGAGCAGCAACAGGTCGCCGGGCAGGACACCGGTGTCCACACCGACCGCGTGGATGCTGTCGAGGGCGAGCACGTTGGCCAGTTCGATCCGCTGCGGCCGCTCACGGCGGATCTGCAGGTCGTTCCACTCGCGCCGCGCCTGCAGCGCCTCGTCGGTCTCGAACGACTGCGGCAGTTCGCCGGGGCCGGGGATGCTCTGCGCGCGGGTGCCGACCGGCAGTTCCACGGGCCCGGCCTGGTTGTCGTCGACGGTGTAGGACAGGAATACGCTGGACGAGACGCCGGCGCGCGGGGCGTAACCGACCAGGCGCGCCAGTTCGACCAGGGAGCGGCGTTCGCCGGCGGTGCGCAGATAGCCTTCGTTGGCGATGCGCTCCTGGTAGAAGCTCAGCACGTCCGAGACCGTGGCCCAACCGTCGAGCAGGGCGATCGCCGGATCGGCCGGATCGCGCGTGGTCAGCGGCTGCAAGGGCCGCAAGCTGCGTGCGGCCTGTCGGCCGTCGCCGGGCACTTCGACCTCCATGCTCGGCAATCGCGCTTTCATGCTCGCGAGGAAGCGGCCGTGGGTGCCGACCCGGTAGGCCAGCGCCGGCAGTCCGCGCCGGTTGTCCAGCGCCACCGGCGTCGACGCCGCGACGCCTTCGCAGCAGCCACAGCGGGCGCTGCCGCATCCGCAGTCGTGAGCGCTCATCGCCCACCTCCGACGAAGATCGAGAGCTTGCCGTGCTCGGGATAGTTGGGGTCGTTGTCGAGGCGCGCGATCTCGTGCGCGCCCAAGCGCAGGATGCCGTCCTCGAGTTCGCGGTTGGCGGCCGCGTACAGGCGTTGCAGGCGGATCACGCGGGCGCATTCCACGCCGGTCACCGCCATCGCTTCGGCCACCAGTGCGCTGGCCCGCAGGCTGTGGCCGAAGCTCAAACGATCGGGGTGGAAATAACCCGGCTGGCCGTCGCGGCGGCGACCGGCGCCGAAGCGTTCGAGCAGTGCGGCCTTGATCGCGCCGCGCTCGTAGCCGGGCAGGGCACAGACTTCCAGGCTCAGTTCGATCGGCACGTACACCGCCGTTTCCACATGCAGGTCGTGGCCCATGCGGCGCACGCGGTGCAGGGCCGTTTCGACCTCGCCGATCAACTCGGCGTCGGCCGGCACGCGACCGTACGGGTCCAGGGCCACGTCGGCTTCGTACCAACTGCCGGTCCAGACCAGTTCGCTGGCGGCGCGCTGCACGCGCAGATCGCGTTCGGCCAGGCGCGCGTAATCGTCGGCGGTGATCGCGCGCAGGCGTTGCTTGCGGAACGCGTCGGGCGCCAGCAAGCGCGCCTGCGCCAGCGGCTCGGGGTCGATGCCGCCTCGCGCCGGCAGAGGATTGTCGACGCGCACCTGCAAGCCGCTCCATTCGCCGCGCAGATGCACGCGGTTGATGCCGTGGGCGCCGACGTTGCCGGCGCTGCCGTTACCGAGCCGGTAGCGGGCGGCGAAGCGTCGGCCCGGCTCCGGGCGCTTGCCGAGGTCGTCGTCGCCGAAGCGCAGATGGGCCAGGCCCTGGTTGTCGATCTCCACGACCACATGGCGGTCCTCGTCGCCGCTGCCGAGCAGATCGAACACCGGCGTCCACGAACCGCCCTCGTCATCGTCCAGCCGCAATGAAGGCAATGCTTCGCGCGGATCCTGATCGAGGCTGGCGGACGCAGCGCGACTGGCGGCCGGCATCTGGGTGCGATGGGTCAGCGGCGCATCGGGCAGGTGCCAATGGAAGCGGCCGGGCCGTTGCACGAGTTCCGACGGTTGGCCCTCGCATTCGCATTCGGCCTGGCCGTGTGCCTCGGGCACCGTGCCCAGGTCGAGGGGGCCGGCGCGACGGCCGTGGTCGGCCAGGACCACGTTGCCGAGCGCCATCGACACTTCGCGCAGACGCGCGCAGCCCGGCGCAGGGCCGAGCGCGCTGAGGCACAGCGCGAACGGCAGCGCGTCGTCGACATGCCATTGCACCCGCAGCAGAGGCATCGGCCGTGGGTCGTCGGGACCGGTGGGATAAAGCGTGTCCTCGATCGCCTCGACCCGGGTCAGCCGCACCGGCCAGACATGGGACGGATCGGCATCCGCCTCGAGTCCGCTGCGCGGCCCCAGCATTTCCTTCAACAACAGCACGTCGCCGGCCTTCAGCTCCAGCGCGCGTGTCTCGCCTTGCGATTGCGCCCATGCGTCGCGCAACACCGCCGCCGTAGCACCGCGCGGCAGGCAGCAGTCGTCGCGGCCCCAGTCGTAGAACGCGATGCGGTTGTGCGCGCTGCGCAGGGCGATCGAGCCTGAGTCGCCACTGGTCAGCGGCAGGAAACTGTCGTAGCGGCCGTGATCGTCGGACGCGAGCGTGCGCATGGCTTCGTCGCCGAGCAACGGCGGCACCGGCGCATCGACGGCGATGCCGCTGAGGAAGGTGATGTCGGCGACCGCCACATCGAGATCTTGCGAGGTTTCGATGGCGACCCAGGCGCGGGCATTGCAGCCTTCGTGCAGGCGATAGTCGACCAGGCGCGCGTGCCGGCGCACCGAGATGCGTTGGCGCGCGGTGTCGAGATAGGCCTCGGTCGCGACCGCGTCCTGGTAGTAGCTCAGGTAATCGCCGGCATAGGCCAGCAGTTCGATCAAGGTGACGCCGAGATCGGGCACATGCTCCGGGTTCCAGTCGGGCGAAACCAGTGCGAGCCGGTCCTGGATCAGGCGACGGAAACTGGCGTAGTCCTTGGCCAGGTACGACAACGCGGGTTCGTTCGGCGGTTCCTCGATGCAGGCCGGAGCCGCCGCGCAATCCAGGTCGGACGGGCAGCCGGCCTTGAAGGAGAACTCGGCGCTGGCGTACATCGGGTCCAGCCCCTCGATGTCGAGCAGGCGCAAGCGGTAACGCGAATGGTCGCCTCGGCGATCGAGACCTACCGTCAACCAATCGTCGACATCGGGTTCTCCGCTGGGGTGAGGGTCGACGTCGACGATGCCGATGTCGACGATGCGGGTGCCGCCTTCGATGCGCAGATGGCGCAGCAGCCCGGGACCGTCCTCGCCGAGCTCGGGCGGCAGCTTGCCGAGAAAATAGACGTGCAGTTCGAGCTGGTCGGCGGAGACTTCGACGAAGTCCAGGCCGACCCGTCCGCCGAAGGCGCGGACATCCTGGCGGCGCGGATCGTTGCAGCATGAAAGAGTCATGACGGAATCCCTGCCTCGGTCAGATCGCGCGGGTGAAGCGCGCGCTTTGCTCTTCGCGGGTGCGCAGCAGCACGTAACTCAGCTCGACGGTCAATGCGGCGTCCTGCGCGCTGACCTGCAAGGCGCGCACTTCGATCACGTCCTGCAACCAGCGTTGCAGCGCCGCCTGTAAGGTGAATTGCACGGTCGCGGCCAACTCGGGGCTGTTGCCGGCGAATACCAACTGCAACAGCCCGCTGCCGAAGTCGGGCCGGTTGACCCGTTCGCCGGCCTGGGTGAACACCAGTTGCTCGATCATGTCGCGCACATGGCCGGCATGATCGGTGGCGGCGCTGCGGCCGCGGCCGTCGACATGGAAAGGAAAGTCCAGATGCATGGCGATTCTCCGGCTAGTGCTGCAGCGGCTACATCGCGAACACGCGGGCCTGCATGGCGCCGACGATCGGCGCGCCCTGCGGGATCTGTTCGGCGCTCTGGCAGATGCCCGGGGCCGGCCCGGGCGCCGGCGTCAGCATCGCCGGCAAGCCCATGACGGTGACCCGCGCGCTCGGCATCGACCAGCGCACGGTGACGCAGGGCTGTGGCTTGCCGTTAGGCAGGGTGAAGGGACAGCCGGCGACGACGATGGTCGGCGCGCCCGGCGGGATCGTCGCTACCGGTTGCCCCATCACCAGCACGCGCGTCTGCACCGGCGCGATCTTGGCCTGACCGACCGCGTGCTGGCAGGTCATGACGGCGTTGGCGTGCAACAGATATCCAGGCATGGCCGCGTCCTCAGGTGATCGCCATAGCGACTTTGTTGAAGGTGATGGTCGGCCCGACCAGGTAGATCGAGGCGCCTTTGCCGTTGTCGATGTAGATGCCGCTGTCGTTGACCACCAACATCGCGCCGGTGGTGCTCTTGAGCACGATGCCGCCGGTGATCGGCGTAGGCGGCATGTCGCTGACCATGAGCATGTTCTGCAGCAAGGACTGGATGACGATGTTGGGATCGGCCGGATTGCCGAGCTTGGCCATGGCCGGCGGATCGGCGCTGGTGTCGAAGCGACAGCCCAGCCACACCGGCTTGTTGACGTCGCCGTGTTCGAACATCAGCCACACGCCGGCGCCGACCGGCGGTACCGCGTACACGCCCATGCCCGGGCCGGGCGGCCCGGACAGCGGCGTGCAGGGCTCGGCCCAGGTGGTCGGCACGAAGCCGGCCACGTCGACCGCGGTCAGCAGCAGCCGGCCGCGGAACTCGGGATCGGTGTTCATGGCGACCGTGCCCCGGTAAATGCCCGGATACAGTCGTACGCCGCTGGATCCGTCGCTCATATCGGCACCTTCGGAGTCAGGGAAATCAGCCCGTCGCGGCTGAGCTCGAAGTTCTGCTTGAATTCGCCGCGCTTGATCTTGTGGGTCACGCTGTCGACGTAGTAGAGACCGTCGTAGGCCAGCCCGGCGCCGCGCACGCCGACCATCAGCTTCGAGCGCAACACATGGCCGTAGCGCAACACGTCGAGCGAACCGCTGACGGTGATCGCATTGGCCGCGCCCTTGAGCATGCGGCCGAGCATCTTCTTGAGGGTGAACTCGGTCGAGTCGCCGCCGGTGTCGTGCGACATCACCATCTTCAGCGGCGGCGTCGGCCGTGCGCCGAGCGGGGGCTGGAAGATGTTCACCGACGGGATCGGAATCACCAGCGGCAGGCGCCCGGTGATCGGGTCGTGGACATTGACCAGCAAGGTCTCTTTGGCCAGGCCGTCGAGCTGGAAACTCATCGACTCGACGTTGGTGTGCGCATCCATGTTGATGCTCAATGCCGGTTGCGGCACCGGGATGCGGATGTTCGGCCCGAGATAGGCGATGCTTTGCCCGGGTAGGGGGCCCGGTTCGACGTAGAAGACGAAGCCGCTGTCGTCGGCGATCTTCTTCAGGTGCTCCAGGTCGGTGCCGTTCTGCGCTTCGATCTTCTTGGTCATGATCGGCTGTTCGGGGATGAACGGCGGGATCACGATCGGCACGATGCCGAGTCCGGCGTATCGGGCCAGGATCTGGTAGGCCTGTACGGTCGAAGACATGTTGGGATAGGGCAGGGCCAGTTCGACCAGGTCCATCGCGGTGCTCAGATCGTCGCCGGTGATGGTCAGCACCGACTGCCCCGGTTCGCTGCTCGGCGCGAGCTCCTGCCGTGTCACCAGGCCGTCCATCAGCACGTGCGGGAATCCGCCCAGCGTGACCATGACCACCACGCGGGTGGTGATCGGGTCGAAATAGCCGGCCGGCAGCAAGGTGGTCAACAGCATCGAGTCCTTGCCGACGCCGAAGCTGAGCTGGAACCCGCTCTTGTCCTTGCCGCTGGTGATCTCGACGCTCTGCAACGCATCCACGACCGCGCGCGGCGCCGGCACCGGCACCGCCGGCCCGATCATCAGCGTCAGGTGGATGCCCTGGACCATGGCTTTATTCCCGTGCCGGCGGCGGCACGCCGTCGGGCAAGGTGATGCGCACGCGTTCGCCGACCGTGTCGGTGAGCTCGTCGGGGTGCATCACGCCGTTCGCATCGCACAAGCGCCAGAACGCTTCGGAATCGCCGAGCTCGCGTGCGGCGACGAGGTCGGGGCGTTCGCCTTCGACCACCGTGTGTTCGTGCAAGGTGACGAAGCCGTCCAGCGGCGGCAGGAACCGCCGTTGCAGATAGGGCACGACCGTGCCGTCTTCGCCGACCCGCATGGCCACCGGCACCGCGTGGTAGCGGCTGCCGGGAGGAAAGTCGTAGTTCGCCATCGCCGTCTCCTTCGTCGTTGCAGCGGATCGAAATCCGCGTCGTCCCGGTCGATCTCCCGCTCGCGGTCAGAACACGCCTGGAATGCCGAGGGCGCGGAAATCCGCGCCGATCGCCTGCGCCGCGAGGCGCTCCTTGCTGAGCAGGTAGCTCATGAACAAGCCGCCGCCTTTGCTGTCGAACCCGATGTCGTCGATGCTGAGTACGCGCAGGCCTATGCTGAGCTTGGCCCTGATCGGGTTCAGCGATACATCGAAGGCCTCCTCGGTGATGCTCAGCTCGGTGATGCGCACCGGCGCGATCCGGTTGGGGCCGAACACGAACACCGACAGCGGCGCCAACGCCGGGGCTATTTCCAGCGAGCCGGTCGCCGCGATCGCATTGGCCGCGAACAGGTCGCCGCTGGCAGGGTGGACCAGCGCTTCGATCGCGGCGATCTGCGGATGCAGGCCGCTCAGCGTGGACGACACCTGACCGGCCTCGAGGGCATCGCTGGCGTCGATCTCGGCTTCGAGCTTGATCGTTTCCGCCGGCGGCCCCTTCAAGCGCAGCGCTTCCGAACGATCGCCGGATTCGCCGCCGATGCCCTTGATCTGCAGGCTGCGGGTCATGCTGTCGGGGTTGTACTGCAGGCCGATGATTCGGATTACGTTGCCGCTCGTGGGGTCGAGCAGTACCAGGCCGCCGCGCAGCAGTTTCGGTGATCGTGGGTATCCGCTCATCGTCTGGTTTCCCTGTCGGCCCGATCAGAAATCTCTACTGAAGAACGGGAAAATCGGCGTCCTGATATCGTTGGGGTGGTGGACTTTCCATTCCGATTGCATGCGGTCCATGACGTTCGGGTTCTCGCGCGCGTTGAGCTGGTCGGCCTGCATGCGCAGCCCCAGATTGAGCAAGTCGAGGTTGAGCGGGCCCAAGCGCAATCGCTCCGGCATGCCGATCGTGCGCATCAGCTCGGACGATCGTTGCGCCTCGGCGACGAAGGAATCCGCATCGCGCGAGCCGAAGTAGCTGCCGCGGGCGCTATAGGCGCGGCGGATGCCGAGCCAATCGATACGAGAGTTCATATCGGTCGATGGCGGTCGCCAGAAATTCGGGTCCAGGCCGCTCAGCGGAGCCATCGGTCCGAACTGCGCCTGCAACGGTAACCGCAGCGGCATCAATGACGGTGCCGGTACCGGAGGAGTAAGGGACGTCGCCGGCAGCGGGGGCGACAAGCGCAGCGGCGGCACCAGCGAAAGGCGCGGAAAGCGCGGGCGCGGCGAGAGCAGGGACGGCGGCTGCAGGACGAAAGACGGCACCTGCGGAATCGTGGCGGTGTCATCGGGCTCGGCGCGTCCGCCTTGAGGCGCGGCTTGCGGTGCGACTTGCGGCGCGTATGCGTTGATTCGCGCGAAGTCCACGCCTGCCGATGGCCGCGCATGGGATAGACGCTGGCTGGACTCGTGGGTGGCCGCCAGGTTCAGGCCCGCGGAGGCCCGCACCGCGGTAACGGAGTTTTTTCGGCATAGGCGAGGATGAAGGCCATGGCGCTCCATCAGCGGGTTCCTCGCCGCGGCGGGAAATCGAATTTTGTCTCGAATTGAAAGTCGTGGCCCTCGCCTTCGTCCTTAAGCTCGTCTTGAGCCTGTTGAAACAGCTCCGTCCTGCCCGACGGCCCGAACATGTGGAGAGGGTCGGGGTCCAGGCCCGGATCCTGGTCGAACAGGGTAGTGACGAACGACCACAGCCATTCCGCCTTCGGACCTAACTTGGGAACAAGCGATTCGCGGCCCGGCAAGCGGCTGAGGTCGACACGAGGAACCTCCAGCCGCGGCGGAGACTCGGGCCCTTCCACCCACTTCGGCAATTTGTTCTGCGGTGAGGGCAGCGGCAGCTTCAGCTTTTTTCTTGGCCAGGCCGACGGCGCTGGCTTGAACGGCGAGCGCGGTTTGGTCAAGGGCGCGATCAGCGACATATGGGCGGGCAAACGCATTCGGCCGGACTGTGAAGAGACCGGCTGCATCAGGTCGGCGGAATCGATCCGGACCTGGGAGCGCGGCATGCGCGCCACGATTTGCGACGCATCAGAGGGGGTTTTTTGCTCGGTGTCGTTCGGGCGCAAGGCGAACGGACTGGCCGCCGCCGAGTTCGCCGGTTTGAGCAGGCTGCGTTCGATGGCGTGGCGTTCCATCAGTCGCCCCTCAATAAGCCGCATACTTGGCTTCTGCGCGGGTGGGCGCAGCCGCAGGCCGCAAACGCTGCATGCGACGGTCGCGGCATGGTCGCTGCGGGCGGTTTCACGACACCGACTCCAAGGCGTCCAGCGCTTGCCTGGCGCGTTCGACCACGGCCGCCTGCGGATGCTGGGTCAGGGCGCGGATTTGTACCCGCGCGGCATCGCGCATCGCGAACAATTCGGCGAGCGCCGGTTCGCGACGTTCGATCGGACCATCGAAGACTTCCTGCGCGAGGGTGGCCGCGGTCGCCGCGACGGCGGCGTCGTCGCGTTCGAGGAAGAACGACAGCGTCAGTTCCAGCGGCGTCGCGTGCGTCAGGTCGAGCGCGCCTTCCTCGCTCGTCGCCAGCTTCAGGGCGCGCCGGCAGGTCAGCGTCAACAGATCGTGCTCGCCGTCGGCGATGGAGCGGCGGCTGTTCTCGAGGGCGACGAACTGGTTCAGCAGCAAACTCTGGCGCCATGGCGTGTCGGCCGCGACGACGACCAGGCCGATCGGGCCGCCTACATCGGGTACGCCGGCGCAAGGGTCGGCCAGCGTCGTGCCGCTGCCGGCCAGGGTGGCATGGAACGCGAAACCTGCCGGGCGTTGCTTGGCGCGGTCGCCGCCCACGGCCAGATGCAGGCGGCCCGGGCCTTCGACCTCGATGAAGTAGTGCAGCGCTATCGGCGCTCCGGCAAGCAGGAGGGTACTGGCGACGCGCAGACCTGCGCGCACGCGCAGCCCCTCGACCTCGAACGATTGCAGCGCTTCGTGCTGTTCGGATCGCATGTTCATCTGAAGCGGATCCTGATGGTGGCGCTGCGCGCGGCGAGCACCGAGTCGGTCGCAGTCACGGTGACCACGCCGGTGAAACCTGCCGGTCGTGTAACGGTCGCGGCGACCGCTACGCCGGGCGGACCCGCGTTGACGGCCACGACGACGCCTGCCGCGGCGGCGGCGGGATCGACGATGAAATTCACCACCCGTCCGCCCGGATTGGCATTGAGGGTGACCACGCTGGTCAAGACGCCGACCGGCACCGGGCTGGGCGCCGCGCGCATGTTGCGCAGGCGCACGGCCTCGACCCTGACGCGGCCGTCGGCACGGCGGTTGGGGAAGATCGTATCGGCCGCGCGCAGGCGGAAATTTCCGGCGCGCAGGCCGGCGGTCAGCGTCGCCGCCGCCGGCAACGCGGCGGGATTGCCTGCGGTCACTGCGCTATCGCCCGCCAATACGTTCCATCGGGCACTGCGTGCGGCGACGGTCGAGGCGACGGTCAAGCGAGCCGTTGCCCTGCCGTCGGCAGCCAAGGCGGTCGCGCCGGCGGCGGTCGGCGTCGCCGTCACCGCGCTGAACACGATCAGCGGATTGCCGGCATAGGGATCGTTGCGCGGTGGAGCGGCAACGCCGCCGAAGCGGTGATCGGTGCGGAACTGGAATCCGGCCGTGGGCGAACCGCGCAGGGAGCGTTCGTGCACGCCGTCGGCGAAGGTGCGGCTGACCACCGCGCCGGCGCCGCGCCACGACGAGTACTGGAAGCGCTGGCGGAAGTTCCAGAAGCGCGGCAACTGCCGCACGCCGGGTCCGACGAAGCGATTGACGTCGATGGCCGGCAGCCCGTCGGCGACGTTGGGCAGGGCGACCGGCGTGACCAGTTGATCGACCCAGGCATTCGCCGGCACGGCCAAGAGCAGATTGAAGGCGTTGTTGAAGCCGATCGGCGGATTGACCGGAGCGAGATTGAAATCGTTGCGATTGAGGGTGATCAGCTCGCCGACGATGCGGGTCAAGGGCGCATGCGCGGCGTCGGAGGATCGGAAGGTGATGCGGTTCTGCACGCCATAGGGACCCGCGCCGCCGGCGAAGGTCAGCGCGGTGACCCGGGTCGGCACGGCATTGACGGTCAGTTCCGCCATCAGGCCGGAAGCGCCGACCACCGGTGCGGCGACCGGCTGGGTCTCGTCGAGTCGCGCACCGGTGGCGGTGTCGGCGACGCGCACGCGGATGTCGCCGGTCTGCGCGCCCGGGGTGATGACGTTGCCGGCGACGCGGGCGCCGAGCGCGCGGCGCAAGGTCACCCGCACCGGACGGCCGCCGGGCGCAGTGATCGCGTTGACCGTGGCGGTGTTGCCGTTGATGCCGTCGCGATTGGGCTCGGCGGTGCCGGCCGGCGCTGCGCCTGCCACCAATGCCGGCACCGGGGCCAACGCCGGCGCCGCGGCATAGGTCGCACTGGTCACTTGGACCAAGCGCACCGCGATGGAGTTTGCGTTGTCGGCCGGCGTGCCGGCGACCTCGGCGCGAATCGTCAGCGCCGCGCCGCCGACCACCGTGCCCGGCGGCGGCTGCACGGCACGGATCCTGACCCGACGGCCGCCGCCCACGACGGACACGCCGGCGGGGACGGCGCCGCCGGGATTGATCGTCCAAGTCAGCGCGCTGCGACCGGCGACCGTAGCGGTGGCGGTGATGTCGTTGCCGCCGACGCCGAGCTCGGCCGAGGAGACGGCGACGGCGGTGACCAAGGGCGCGGCCTGGGCCTGCATCGGCGCAGCCGCGATGTGTTGCGACAAACCCGATCGTGCCGGCAATGCACCGGCGCCGAGATCCTGCTGGACGACGTGGGTCAGCTCGTGCGCGAGCAGATGGCGATGCTCGGCCGCTTCGGGATCGGCGACCTTGTCCCCGAAGATCAGATTGCGCGCATAAGTGAAAGCGCGCGCGCCGAGTCGGCCGGCCGCGGCCTGCGCGCCGTCGCCGGTGTGCACGCGCACGCCGGAGAAGTCCCACGAGAATGCGTTCTCGAACGCGCTGCGCAGCGATTGCGACAACGGCCGGCCCGGGCCGAGTTCGGCGATGCGCGCGGCCGATGCGGGCTCCTGTCCGGTGTCCTCGCCCGCGGAAGGATCGGTCGGCAGGGAGAGCCGTTGTACGGCGGCCTCGGCGATATGGTCGGCCTCGCGCTCATGCCCGCTCGCAGCTTCGATGCGCTGCGGCAGGACCGTGGCGGCGAGCGAAGCCGGCGCGGGTCGACGCGCCGTCGGCGTTGCGCGCAAGGCGGACGGTTGGCGTTGCAGCGAGGGCCCCGGCGGAATCGCGGCGAGAGTGGCTGCGTTGGACGCGTTGGTGGTGGGACGCGCATTCGCCGCCGCCGGTGCCGACGAGGCGGCGGGCGCATGTCGCGCGCATTCGCCGCAGGTCGCACCGGCAATGGTGTGGTTGCCGCATTCGCAGCGACGCGCAAGGACGCCGGCACTCGCCGGTACCGGCGCCAGCGCCGAAGCGGCCTTGAGCGCAGCGTTCTTGCTCATCTTCGGATCTCCCGCCCCAGGGCCGTGGCGACGGAGCCGGCGACGGCGCGCGCCAGTCGCGCGGTTCCGGCATCGGTGCGGACCGCCGGCGCCGTCAGCCGCGCCAGCGAGGCACCGCTGCGTGCGTCCGCCAGGCGGCGATCGCCGATCAGGCGCGCCAACTCGTCGGTCAAGGCACGTACGAACTCGCCGCACTGCGCATCGCCGATCCTCGCGCCATGCACGACCACTCGCTCGATATGCAGCTTGACGCTCATCCGGGCCTCCGGCCGGCGCCCGCGGCGAATTCGCTTTCGTTGACCGGCTTGCCGAGTTTGCGCAGTTCCACCCGCAGCGAGGCCAGCAGCAGCGGCATCGATACGGCGACGCCGGCCTGGGCGGCCGAGAACGCGGCGTTCAAGGCGATGCTGTGGATGTTGCCGCCGGACAGGCCGAAGCGGGCGAGGCGGTCGTAGTCGAGCGTCTCCCTGGGCACCCCGGGCGCGAGCGCGTTGTGCCAGATGCGTGCCCGCTCGTTGGGCCCGGGGAACTGGAAGTTGACCACGAAGCGCAGACGGCGCAGGAACGCGCCGTCGAGCGCGGACTTCATGTTGGTGGCCAGGATCGCCAGTCCGGAAAATGCCTCCATGCGTTGCAACAAATAGTTGATCTCGATGTTGGCGTAACGGTCGTGGCTGTCCTTGACTTCGCTGCGCTTGCCGAACAAGGCATCGGCCTCGTCGAAGAACAGGATCGCGCCGCCTTGTTCGGCGGCGTCGAACACGCGGCGCAGGTTCTTCTCGGTTTCGCCGATGTATTTGCTGACCACCGAGGACAGGTCGATGCGGTACAGATGCAGGCGCAGCTCGTTGGCGATGACTTCCGCCGCCATGGTCTTGCCGGTGCCGCTCTCGCCGGCGAACAGGGCGCTGAGCCCCAGGCCGCGGTTCATGCGCTGGGCATAGCCCCATTGCTGGTAGACGCGGTGCCGCTCGTGGACTTGGCCGGCGATCTGGTGCAGCAGGCAGACGGCTTCCTCGCCGAGCACCAGGTCTTCCCAACGCGCCTTGGGCTCC
Organism: Lysobacter sp. 22409; assembly: GCF_052045105.1. Classification (NCBI taxonomy): domain Bacteria; kingdom Pseudomonadati; phylum Pseudomonadota; class Gammaproteobacteria; order Lysobacterales; family Lysobacteraceae; genus Lysobacter; species Lysobacter sp. 22409. The sequence goes on from NZ_JBQEOE010000019.1 coordinate 62,250, forward strand.
AGGCGCTGGGCCAACGAGTCCAGGCGCGACACGGACAGATCGCGGCAGGCCTCCCAGGCATCGCCGCCGCGCGCCTGTGCGCTCGCGGCGACTTCGCGTATTTGCTGCAGGTTGAGGCGGAAATGCCCGGACAGCGCCTCGGCCTGGCGTTCGCGGTCCGGCACGGCCGCGGGCAGTGCCTCGCGCCAGGCCGCATGCTGTTCCGCCGCGCTCGGCAGCTGCACTTCGACAGTCCATTGCGCGCCGTCCACGCGCAGTGGCGAAACCGGCAGGCCGACGAAGGCGAGTCCGAGCGGATGCCCGAGCAAGGTCCGCAAAGCGTCCGCGGTTTCGCCGCTGTCGGCATCGAGTTCGTCGGCATCCAGGTACAACGCGACCGGCAGCAACAGGCTTTCGCGGTGCCAGAGCCGGGCCAGGGTTTCCAACTCGCTGCGCACGGTCGGCAGCGAACGCACCGGCAAGGTATACAGGCGGCAACCGAACGCGGCGCAGGCATGGGCGGCGATCGCGTAGCGACTGCCGGCGTCGCCGCCGGTCAGTTGCACCAGCGGCAGTGGGCCGGGATCGGTGTCGCTCTCGTCGCGTTCCGCGCCATGGGCGCGCAGGATGGCCACGATCTGTTCAGTCTGCCGTTGCTGCGAGGGGGCGATCGGCGGCAGCGTCGGCTGATCGCGCAGCAGCGCTTCCAGGCGTGCGTCGAGCAGGTTCAGGCTCTTGGCGTAATTGACCACGCGTTCGTCGGCGCGCAACGCGGCCGCGGTCAGCGGCGTCGCGCCGGGTTGGCTGATCTCGATCAGGCGCAGATGACGCAAGGGGCGCTGCGGTGCGAGCGCGTCCCATACCGGTTGCTCGAACAGGCGCAGCGCCAGCGCGAAACTGGGATAGGGCGCACCTTGCACGGCCGCGATCATGTCGGGCAGGGCAGGGTCCAGTTCCATCGCCACGCAGAGCAGTAGGGTGTCGGTTTCGAACGGGCTCAAGCCGAGCCGCTCGGCCAGCAAGAGCAGGGCGGGAGCGGGTTCGGATTGCGCCGCCTGCGCGCGCGCCGCGGCCGCGGCTTGCTCGTCCGCCGTCGACGGTATCGAGACCGCCGAGACTTCGACCGGTGCGGCCCCAGCGCCGCGCGCGAACCAGCGCGTCGCGCTGCGCTCGCTGGCCGGCGGCGCTTGCGCCGTCGCCGTCGCCAAACGCTGCACCCGCAGCCGTAGCCAATGCAGGGACGCGGTAAGGTAAGCATGGTTCGCTTCGGCCCAGCGTTCCATTTCGTCGGCCACGCGAGCGTGCATGTCGGTCTCCTGGTCGCTGCGGGGGGTCATGCCACCACCACGGTTTGTTGCGGGTCGAACTCGAATCCGTCGGCTCCGACGATGCTGGGCAGGCTGTCCAGGCCGTCGACGCGCAAGCGCACCGGGTAGTCGCCGGCGGCCACGTCGGGCACGGTGAACTCCAGTACGCTCGCTTCGGCCGGATCGGCGGGCGTGTCGATGCTGTCGGCCCGCACCTGGATGTCGCCGAATACGAGGCGTACACCGTCGTGCTGGGCCGGCAACAAGCGCGGCCGGCACCGGATCGTCAATGCGAGATCGCCGGTAGGTGCGGCCAGCGGAGTCACTTCGATCAACGGCGCGAGCGCCAGTACCACGGTATTGCTGAGCAGCGCCGGTTGTCCCGGCGACGCTTCGCCGCGCAAGCGCACGGCGTATTGCCCGATGCGCCAATCCGCCAGCGCGCCGGCATCGCCGGGCGCCGGCAGCGCAACGAGCAGGGAATGTTCGTCTTCGCCCGCGCTCGCCGGCAGGGTTTGCTGCAGGCCGCCGCGTGCGGCTTCGAACATCGCCTGCGCACCGGTGGCGACCAGTCGCTCGCCGCGCAAGCGCAGGACATCGCCCAGGCGTGCCGTGGGCAGCAGTTCCGATGCCGCCGGACGGACTTCGTCGAGGCGAGGGGCGGCCGCCGCGAGAGCCTTCGGCCCGCGGTCGTCGGCGCCGCGCTTGAGCACCGGCAGCGCGCTGCGCGCACCGGCGTCGGACTCGATCAGCACCACCGATACCTGGTAAGCCATGGAGGGGCGGTAACGCGCCTGCATCGCCGTCCACAGCTTGGTCAGCTCTTCGGTGTTGAGATACTTCGGGGTGATCTTGATCCACTCGATCTGGTCGGCGAGGCTCAATGCGGAGAAGTCGCCGAACGGCGGCGTCGGCGGGCCGAGCACGATGCGCAACTGCGCACGGCTCAGGGTGGGCGTTTCGTGCAGGAACTGCATGCCCAGGCCGAGCAGGGCTTCGGCCGCCAAGTCCTGGGCGCCGTAAGCGGTGAGCAGGTAATGCAGGTCCAGGGCCAGAGGCGGTGTGCCCATGCGGGCGCCTGCGCCGTCGCGGGCGGGCAGTTCCTGATTGCGCCAACCGCTGTTGGGCGTGACCTGATAGAGAAACAGATTGAGCTGATTGGGCTCGGTCTGGCCGGTGGTGATACGGTCGGGCGGCAGGGCGCTGACGCTGACGCTGCCTATCGCCGACAGATCGAGCCCGAGCAGACCGTTGCCGATCAGGTCTTTCAATCCCGCGGTGACCGCAGCGATCGCCAGCGCGTTGCTCATGGCCGGCCTCCATGCCGCCGGCGCAGATAGTCGTCGAGGCCGAGTTTCGGTTCGCGCGTCGGGCCCGGCGCGGATGCACCCGCCACTGAGTTAGGTGCAAGGGCGCCGACCTCGAGCCGCCCGATGGTGACCTGTATCGGCGCCGGAGACGATGCGAGCGGCGCAAGCGATGTCGCGGCCGCGCGGCCCGGGTTCGCTACCGGTGCGACCGGCGCCGCGTCGCGTCTGCGCGACATCGGGCTGGGCAGGGCTGCCGGGACGCTCAAGCGCTGCGGCTCCGCGGCGGGCTCCTGGGCATGCAGGGCGGCGGTCAACCTCGCAGCGTCCGCTTGCACTTGCGACTGCGTATGTTCGATGCGGGTCAGGCGCTCGACCCGTTCGATGTGTTCGACGCGGGCGGTACGTTCGATGCGCTCGCTGTGCGGCTTGGGTTCGTAGACGCCGGCGGTCTGGGTCGGGCCGATCGGTGAGTTCCGGTTCGGATGCGCATGCGGATGGCGTTGCGCGGTGGAACCGGATTCGGCGTGGTCGGCCGGGCGATGGCTGCGGTAAGGCGATCCCGTCGGGACGGAAACTGCCGTCGGCACCGACAGCGGCACCGACAGCGGCACCGGCGGCGGTGCCGAGGCGGCGATGGTCGGCGCGGGATTGGCGACGGGGGGAACGGCTTCGGATCTCGGCAGCGCTGAGGCGCCTTCCAACTGCGCGTGCTCTTCGATTGCATTCGGCCGGGCGAGTGACGGCATGGGCGCCGGTGCCGCCGCGACGACGATCGATTCGACGATGTCCGGGGCCGGGCCCGAGGGCTGCCGTGGCTCGAACAGCGAGGGCCGACGACGGGTCAGCAACGGCGTCTGCTGGCGAGTCCGCGCCACTACGCGATCGAGGAAGCCGTCGGCATCCGCGCGGGGACGCGCCGGACCGCGCACGTCGCCGGCCGTGTCGTTGCGGGCGCTCATGCTTGCACCATGTCGAGATAGAAGCGACGCCGGGCCGGCGCCATGGCGAGAATGTCGCGCTCGCTCCAGGCGTAATTGCGCGCCAATACGTGAACTTCGGCGAGCAGATCTTGCGCCCAGTCGTCCAGTTCCTCCCACAGGTAGCCGGCGACGTCCAGCGACGCCGACCAGGCGTGCCGACAGGAGGGGCATTCGACCGCCAACTGCAGGTCCGCGAGCGGGTCGTGATCGGCCATCGCGGCGATGAGGCGCCGGCGCAGCGACGCCGGCAACTGCGCCGCGGCCAATGCCTCCCGCCCGCAGTGCGCGCTGACTATGCAGCGTTGCAACAGCAGGCCCACGCTTTCGTCCTGCTCGGCGCTGTCGTCGAGCGCCTCGATGTCGTCGCTGCAGGGAGGGCGGAAGTAGATCCGGTAATCGCGGTGCTTGAGCAACAAGGGCTCGCGCGGCGAAGGCATCTGCGCGGGCAAGGGACAAACCTCGCCGGCATCGAAGTCGGTTTCGAGACGGTCGCCGCAGGCCGGGCATGCGGCGACGGCGCGCAGGCGTCCGCCGAACAAGCTTTTCTGGAGCAGGAGCAGGCAGGCATCGCGATCGCCGAGGCAGAGTCCGCGCCAATGCGAACGATCGTATTCGGGCCATACCGCCGCCAGCAGGCCGAGCGCACGCTCGGCCGGCGATGCCGAGTACGCGGTTTCCCACACGCGCAGCAAGGCCTCGATCATGCCCGAGGCGGAGGTCGTCGCGACGTACGATGCTGGCGCGCCAGCGGCACTCATGCAGGCTCCGTGAAGCTCGGTTCGGCCGGCTCGACCACATCGACGTCGCGCTCCCAGCCTTCGTTTTCCAGCTTCAGCCGCTGGATCGCGACCGCATTGGCATTGGCGTCGAGATCGGGCAGCGACTGGAACTCGGAGACCCAGCAGCGATACACCTTGTAGGCGATGGCGAGCTGGCCGGCTTCGTTGTAGACCTCGATGATCAGGTCCTTGCGGAAGTCCTTGAGCGACACCTCCGAGCCCAGGCCGGCACCGTAGTTCCAGACTTTGTTCGCCCACTGCTCGAATTCCTTGTCGTGGGTGACGCCGCGTTCGAGCGTGACCGCCTCGAATTCGGTGCGTCCCGGCGATTTGCGGCTGCTGCTGGGGTCGCCGCCGTCGCGGTGCTTGACCACCTCGGTACTGCGTTTGAGTGCGCTGACCTTGCTGATGCCGGCGACGTATTTGTTGTCCCACTTGACCCTGAACTTGAAGTTCTTGTACGGGTCGAAGCGCTGCGCATTGACGGTGAACTGGGCCATGGAAGTGCTCCTGAGGCGTGGATGAGAAACTCAGACGTCGATCTGGCCGGCGATCTGCTGGATGCGCAGGACCACGAATTCGGCCGGTTTCAACGGCGCGAAGCCGACCACGACGTTGACCACGCCCAGGTTGATGTCGTTCTGGGTGGTGGTGTCCTTGTCGCAGCGGACGAAGTAGGCGTCGCGCGGCGAACTGCCCTGGAACGCGCCCTGCCGGAACAGGTTGTGCATGAAGGCGCCGACGTTGAGGCGGATCTGCGCCCACAGCGGTTCGTCGTTGGGCTCGAACACCACCCATTTCAGGCCGCGGAACAGGCTCTCCTCGATGAACAAGGCGGTGCGACGCACCGGCGTGTATTTGTATTCGTCGGCGAGTTGGTCGGCGCCGCGCAGGGTGCGCGCGCCCCAGACCACGCGGCCGCTGGCCGGCATCGCGCGCAGGCAATTGATGCCGAGCGGGTTGAGCTCTCCGTTTTCGGCGTCGGTCAGCGGCACCGACAACTGCGGCACGCCGACCAGGGTCGCGTCGAGACCGGCCGGCGCTTTCCACACGCCGCGGCTGGCGTCGGTGCGAGCGAAGATGCCGGCGACCGCGCCGCAGGGAGCGAAGCTCTCGATGCCGTTGTCGCGCAGCAAGTTGGGCTGGCGCAGGCGCGGGAAGAAGATCGCGGCGTTGCGGCTCTTCGGGTCGGCGACGGTGTCCAGGCCGGCGATCGCCGCCTCCTTGCTGGTCCAGCCGCTAGGCGGATCGATCACATGGAAGGCGCGGCGCCGTTCGCAATAAGCGGTCGCGGCCGAGAGCACGATCGGTTCGGCGTCGAACTGGATGCCGTCGACGCTCTTGTACGGCGGAATGCACAGCAGGTTGAACAGGTCGGACTGTTCGAGCGCGTACAAGCCCTTTTTCAGCTGCATGCCCTGGTCGGGCAGGAAGTGCAGCGCGCCCAGGTGGCCGCCGTCGGAGGCGGCCTGGTCGGCCTCTTCGTATTTCACCGCCAGCGCCGCGCGCTTGGTCTCCCAGAGCGCGCGTGCGGCGTCGATATCGGCTTGCGACGCGCCGGCCTTGATCAGGTCGTCGAGCTCGGTCTTGGCATCGCCGACCTCGGCTTCGGCGGTGGTGATCGCATCGGTGCCGGCGCTGACCGAACCGGGCAAGGCGCCCTTGACCCGCACCAGGGCCGACTCGGATTCGAGTACCCGGTCGATGCGGCGCGGGCTTTCGACCACGGTGACGTTGAGATAGGTTTCCACCGCGCCGCCGGGGCTGGCGTCGCGTATGGTCAGGTTGAACAACGCGGAAGGGGCTACGCCGAAAGCCAGTGCGACCTCGGCGTTGGGCGAGGCGACGATCTCGCCGCGCAACTTGCCGCCCCAGGCGCCCTCGTAGGCGGCCTCCAGCGACAGTTCCTCGATCGTCAGCGGCGCGCGCGCGGGCGCGATGCTGGCCTTGGCCGCCTTCTGCACCGTTTGCGCGGTCGCACCGGGCTCTTCCGAAGCCCCTTTGGCGACCAGGGCGACCGCTTTGGCCGCGCTCTTCTCCGGGTCGTTGGGGTAGGTGTTGGCCTTGGTCTCGGCCGCCGTGGCCGCTGCGGCGGCGCTGTCGCCGGTGGCGGCAGCGACGACCGCGATCGCGGCCGCTTCGGCGGCGGGACTGGCGAAGCTGGCGGTGGTGGAGGCGTACAGGCGCACGATGATCGCCTGGCTGCCGCCGTTGAGGAAGAAATCGCGCACCGCGTAACCGAGCTGGCTCTGCAGCCACAGTCCTCCGTAACGACGTTCGAAGTCGCCGAAGCCGTTGATCACGATCGCTCGGTCGACCGGCCCGCGCCGGGCGCGTCCCACGAAGGCGGTGATCGAGGTCGCGACCCCGGTGATGGTGCGGACTCCGCTAGGAATCTCCTCGACGTAGACGCCCGGGTAGGTGAGCGCAGCTGGCATGACCATTCTCCTTGCTGGGTTCGTGGAATCACAATGCGGGGGGCATCGGTGCGCGGCCGAGCGAGTACAGCGTGGTGCCGTCGGGCAGGCGGCGCAGGCGCAGGGCGCCGTCGCCGACCAGCCGTTCGAGGGTCGCTTCGATGCGCGCGTGGGCGGTGACGTAGCGTTGCTGCGGCAACCACCATTGGACGATGCCGTCGAGCGTGTCGGCGGCGAGCGGATGCGCGCCGATGTAGCCGAGCACGGCGGCTTCGATTTCTGCGTCGCGTTCCTGCGCTCGCTCCGGCGTCGTCATTGCTGCGTTTCCTTGCTCCGACGAGGGATAGCAAGCAATCGTCGTGCCAACTTCTTCGCGGTTGCAGCGAGCGGCGAGGAAGTCGCGGCAAGGTCATGAAAAACGGAGCGAAGCCGGCTCGAAGGCGGCAGGGCGGCGTGGTATGCGGCCGAGGCCGGCGAAGGCATCCGGGTGCGCGCGGACACCTGCGGCGTTCAGCCGATGCGCAGCCGGTCGCCGTGGATGCCGTGGCGCTTGAGCAGCTTGCCGAGGTGCCGGCGCTCGGTGCGCGAGATCTCGGCGGCGTGGCTGATGTTGCCCTTGGCCTGTTGCATCAGGCCGATCAGGTAGGTGCGCTCGAACACTTCGATCGCTCGGCGCTTGGCCGAGGCGAAACCTTGTTCGTGCGGGATCGGATCGACCGGCGTCGAGTCGACAGGCAGCGAGTCGACAAGCGCGGATGCAACAAGCGCCGATTCGGCAGGCGCCCGCGCTTCGGCATGGGCCGTCGCATCGGTCAGGCTCAGTTCCTCCACGCCGATATCCAGTCGGTCCGAGCGCAGACAGGCGCGCAGGATCGCGTTCTCCAACTCGCGCACGTTGCCGGGCCAGCGTTGCCGGGCCAACGCCTGCAACGCCGCAGGACTCCATTCGCGCGGCGGCATGTCCTGGTCGCGCACGACCTCCCGCAGCAGATGCCGGGCGAGCAGGACGATGTCGTCACCGCGTTCGCGCAGCGGCGGAAGGGCCACATACAAGGCGTTAAGGCGATACAGCAAGTCGCGGCGGAAGTGCCCGGCCTCGACCGCCGCGAGCAGCGAGATATTGGTCGCCGCGACGATACGCACGTCGGCCACTCGCAGCGGCCGTTCGCCGATCGCGCGAAACTCGCCGTTCTGCAGGAAGCGCAGCAGGATGGTCTGCGCACGCGCGGACAGGGAGTCGATCTCGTCGAGGAACAAGGTGCCGCCGTTCGCATATTCGACCAATCCGGGCTCGCTGGTACGCGCATCGGTAAAGGCGCCGCGGCGATGGCCGAACAGTTCCGATTCGAGCAATGAATCGGGCAGGGCGCCGCAATTGACCGGAACGAACGGCCCCAGGCTGCGCGGGCTGGCGTAGTGGACCTCGCGCGCGGCCAATTCCTTGCCGGTACCGGTCTCGCCTTCGATCAGGATCGGGGCATTGCAGCCGGCGTAACGTCGCAGCAGGCGCCGGATGGCCTGCATCGGCTCGGACTCGCCGATCATCGACATAGACGGTCCCGTCGGCTTCGTTGCGGAAGTCCGTTGCATGACACATCTTCCTTGTCGCTTGGCTTCCGGCGCGGGCGTGCGACGCCGAAACGGGGGAGACGGGCCGCAGCCGCGGCCACCTGCTAGGGAACGTAAGCGATGGCGGACGGCGGCCAAACCGGGCGAGCGCCCAGGCCGTGGCCGTTCCGGCCCCCTCCCGCGTCGTGCGGCTGCCGCCTGCATCAAGGATGCGCAAACGCGTTGAAATTCGTCGAAAGCGCGAGGTAGCCGGTGCCATGACACCGCCCCGGGCCGAATCGGTCGGTTGCGCAGGCGTGCTGCGCGCGGCCTGTCCACGCTTGCGCGCACCGACGGCGACGACTAGCGTGTCGGCGGTCCGCGCTTCGCGCCGTTTCGAATCCATCTCATGACCTCCCGCCGTCGTTTCCTGCACAGCTCGTTGCTCGCCGCCACTTCCGCTGCCTTGCCTGCATTCGCCGCCACCGGGCAAGCCCCGGGGCGAGGCGGTACCGGTGCGAAGCTGGTGTCGACCTGGGACTTCGGCGTCGGCGCCAACCAGGCCGCCTGGCCGGTGCTCGCTGCCGGCGGCTCGGCGCTCGATGCGGTCGAGGCGGGCGCACGCTGGGCCGAAGCGGATTTGTGCAACAGCACCGTCGGCCGCTGCGGCAACCCCGACCGCGACGGCGTGCTGACCCTGGACGCCAGCATCATGGACGGCGACGGCCGTTGCGGCGCGGTCGCCGCGCTCGAAGATATCGCCCATCCGGTCAGCGTCGCGCGCCGGGTCATGGAGCGCACGCCGCACGTGTTGCTGGTCGGCGCCGGGGCGCAGCAGTTCGCGATCGAGCAGGGCTTCCCGAAGCAGGCCCTGCTGACCGACAAGGCCCGCGCGGCCTGGCAGGAATGGCGCAAGACCTCGAAGTACGAACCGAAGATCAACGCCGAGCGTCTCGACACCGCCAAGCCCGGCGACAGCAGCAACCACGACACCCTCGGTATTCTCGCCATCGACGCCAGCGGCAAGCTCGCCGGCGCCTGCACCACCAGCGGCATGGCCTGGAAACTGCACGGCCGGGTCGGCGACAGCCCCATCGTCGGTGCGGGGCTCTACGTCGACAACGAAGTCGGTGCCGCGACCGCGTCCGGCGTGGGCGAGGAAATGCTGCGCAACGCCGCGAGCTTCCTGGTGGTCGAGCTGATGCGGCAAGGCCGCAGCCCGGACGAGGCCTGCCGCGAGGCGATCGACCGCCTGGTGCGCAAGCGTCCGCAAGCGAGCAAGACCTTGCAGGTCTGTTTCCTGGCGATCAACAAGCACGGCGAAGTCGGCGCGCACGCGCTGCACCGCGGCTTCGTCTACGCGGTTTGCGATGCCGGCAAACGCGATGCCTTGCTCGACTCGCGTTCGGTCTACACGACCGAACAGACGTGAGCGGCGCGATGAGCCGGCGCAGCCTGGAAATCTCGGCGAATTCGCTGGGCTCGGCACTCGCCGCGCAAGCCGGCGGCGCCGACCGGGTCGAGCTGTGCGAGAACCTGGGCGAGGGCGGCACCACGCCGTCCTACGGCACGCTGGCGGTTGCCCGCGAGCGTCTGCGCATTCCGTTGTACGTGCTGATCCGCCCGCGCGGCGGCGACTTTCTCTACGACGACTCCGAGCTTGCGGTGATGCGTGCCGACGTCGAGGCCTGCGTGCGGCTCGGCTGCGACGGGGTAGTGATCGGCGCGCTCGACGCCGACGGCGAGGTCGATGCTGCGACCTGCCGCGAGCTGATCGCAGCGGCCGGATCGCTCGGCGTGACTTTCCATCGCGCCTTCGATGCGGCGCGCGACCAGGGCCGGGCGTTGGAAGCGGCGATCGCTCTGGGTTGCGAGCGGATCCTGACCTCGGGCGGCGCTGCCGACGCCTGGAACGGCGCCGACCGTATCGCGGCGCTGGTGGAGCAGGCGGCCGGGCGCATCGGCTTGATGGCCGGTGCCGGTGTCACCGTGCAGAACATCGTCGCGCTCGCGCAGCGCGCGGCAGTCGGCGAGCTGCACGCCTCGGCCAAGATGCCGAAGCGCTCGGCGATGCGCTATCGCAACGAGGCGTTGGCGGGGTTGTCGGCGGATTGGGAGCAGAGCGATGAGCAGCGGGTGCGAGAGTTGGTTCGCGCCTTGCTCGGTTAGTGGTGCATGGTCTTCGGGGGGGCGAATCGCGCTCCTAGGTTAGGAGCGGCGCGAGCCGCGACCGCGGCACCTCAATTTCTCGGCGCTACTGGACGTAGCTCCCTGTAGGAGCGGCGTAAGCCGCGACCAAGGGATGGGTAGAGGCTGCACGGCCGGTGTTATTGATCGAAGTCGCGAACTGTTGCCGGGTAGGAGCGGCGCGGGCCGCGACCGCGCCACCTCAGTTTCTCGGCGCTACTAGACGTAGCCCCGTGTAGGAGCGGCGTAAGCCGCGACCAAGGGATGGGTAGAGGCTGCACGGCCGGTGTTATCGATCGAAGTCGCGAACTGTTGCCGGGTAGGAGCGGCGCGAGCCGCGACCGCGCCACCTCAATTTCTCGGCGCTACTAGACGTAGCCCCGTGTAGGCGCGGCGTAAGCCGCGACACGCTAGCCACGCCTGCGTCGTTTGCCGCCGCGAAGCGTTGAAGCAATATCAACATCAAGGTCTAAAGCTTCCGTCCGCTGACGCGGCCGGGTTACTTTCTTTTGCTAAGCCCAAAAGAAAGGTAACCAAAGAAAAGGGCTCTCCTTGCAAGGGCACAGGCCACGAGTGCGATGCTAGCGCCGGGATTTTTCGATAGGACATCCATGTCCTATCGAAAAACGGCGCACGTCCTGTGCGGCGCCCTCCGGGTCTCCTGGTGTTCTCGCAAGCTCGTCGCTGCGCCAAGCTCTTCACGGCAACGGCAACGGCAACGGCAACGGCAACGGCAGGCACCTTCTTACGCTCTGCTTAGCCCTGGCCCTGGCCCTGCCTCGCCTTCGCTTTTGTTGTGGGTGTGCGTCGTCCCGCACTAGCGAAGGCAATCGAAGCCCCGGAGGGCGGCGCGCAGGGATGCGCGCCGTTTTTCATCGGGACAGGGATGTCCCGTATGAAAAAGCCCTGCGTATGCACCGCTCGTGCGGGCCTGTGATTCAAAGAAAAGCATTTTTCTTTGGTTACCTTTCTTTTGTTGCTTATGACAAAAGAAAGTAACCCGCCGCTTTAGTGGCGGAAGCTCTTGGCGTTTGATCTTGCTTCAACAAAGTCAGCAGCAAGTGCAGAGCTTCTGTTCGGTACTACGCCAAGCTCATCACGGCAGCGGCAGCGGCAGCGGCAGCGGCAACGGCAACGGCAGCGGCAACGGCAGCGGCAACGGCAACGGCAACGGCAACGCGGTGGACCTCGGAGGAGGGGCACAAGCCGCGACCGCGAACCGTGGGCAGCGCCGCAAGCCGGAGGTCGGGTCGCGGCTCGCGCCGCTCCTACCCAAGAGCGAGGCATCGCGGACGAGGGGCAGGGGCTGGGCTCGGCAGGCCGACCCGGTTCGCGCATCGCGCGCAGGCGGCGATGCCTTCGGCAGGCCGGCACGCAAAAATCGATTCGGGCAGGCCGAGGCCCTGCGGCCTTCACGGCTGTCGCCAGACTCGGCAAAACAATCACTTACCGGCGTATCGGCGACCGGCTCGTCGCGGCGACTGTGTACGCGGTCTCCCTAGCACACCCTCATTGCTGCGCCGCGTCATGCAACGCGGTCCCAGGTTGTGGTTAATTTAGATCGATCCAATTTGGGGGTTGGGTATGCCGGGGCGGTCTTTCGGGGCCATCCGGGCAGTTTACTTAGATCGAGAGAAAAGCCGTTTGAGACCAGGGAGCGGTCGCCATTGCAGTCCACTTTTTCTTGGGGAGCACCGCGAAGATGAGCCATTCCACCCTGCGACGCAGCGCACTGACCGGTGCTTTGCTGTCGATCCTGTTCGCGCCTGCCGTGGCGCAGGCGCAGTCCGCCGAGACGCCGGCCGGCCAGGCCAGCGCGGGCGCCGACGAGAGCAGCCGGGCGAACAAGCCAACCGAAATCGACAAGATCACCGTCACCGGCTCGCGCATCAAGCGCAGCGAGATCGAAGGACCGGCGCCGGTCTTCACCATCACCGCCGCGCAGATCGAGAAGGAAGGTTTCAACACCGTCTACGACGCGCTGACCACGCTGACCGAAGCCATGGGCACGGTCGAGTCCGACATCGCCTGGGGCCAGCACACGGTCAACGCCAGTCCGCTCAACCTGCGCAACATGGGCCCGGGTCGCAGCCTGCTGCTGATCAACGGCCGTCGCGTCGTCGATTACCCGCTGCCGTACCAGGGCAAGAGCAACTTCGCCAACTTCAACAACATCCCGACCGCGATCGTCGAGCGCATCGAAGTGCTCGCCAGCGGCGCCTCGGCGATCTACGGCTCCGATGCGGTCGCGGGCGTGATCAACGTGATCCTCAAGAAGGAATTCCAGGGCGACCAGGTCAAGATCCGCGGCGGCACCTCGACCCGCGGCGGCCGCGATTCGATGGACCTGTCCTGGGCCGGCGGCCGCAGCGGCGACAACTGGAACGTGACCTACGCATTGCAGTGGTTCCACCGCGAAGCGTTGCCGGCAAGCGAGCGCGAGTTCATGGACTCGGAATTCGATGCGCCGGCGACCTCGCTCAATCCGCAGGACCGCAAGGTCGGCGTGCTGCCGTCGGTCGGCATCCGCATGTTCAACGCCGGCACCGGCCAGCGCATGATGCCGCCGGCCGGCGCCTGCGATCAGTACGGTTCCGAGTTCTTCCTGCAGAACCGCCGTACCTATAACCGCAACAGCAACACCATCGGCAACACCGGCTGGCAGTGCGGCCAGAAGACGGCCTACCAGCACTGGACTCTGCGCAACGGCAGCGACGATCGCTCCGGTTACGTGTACGGCAACTACGATTTCGCCAACGGCATGCAGGGTTGGGTCACCGCTGGTGTATGGAGCTCGCGCGGCACCAACATGACCTTCATGCCGGCATGGAGCTCGGGCGGCACTTACCACGACGTCGGCCTCAACGCCGATCTCGACCTGGTCAAGCGCTTCACTCCGCAGGAAATCGGCGGCGCCAAGGGCGGTTACACCCGCTCCGACGAGTTGTCCTGGGATCTGTCGGCCGGCCTGCGCGGCCAGTTCGGCGATCGTTTCGACTGGGACTTCAGCATCGGCCGCGCCGAATACACCGTCGACGAGAAGTTCCCGACCGTGCTGCTGGCCGAAGCCGACCGCTACTTCCTCGGCGCCAATCGCGATCGCATCGACCAGAACCGGTTGTGGAATCCGATCTCGCCGCAGGACTACGCCTCGATCACCACGCGCGGTAAGAACCGCGCCGAATCCTGGCTGACCTCGGCCAACTTCATCGTCAGCGGCGACCTGTTCGAAGGTTGGGCCGGCCCGATCGGCTTCGCCGCCCAGCTCGAAGCGGCCAAGCAGGGGTATAGCCTTGCGCCGGATCCGAACACCATCGGCGACAACCGCAAGTACGACCAGACCGCCAATCTCGATCTGGGTTCGGGTACGCGCAATCACTACGCCGCCGGCGTCGAGTTCAAGATTCCGCTGCTGGAGTCGCTGACCGCATCGCTGGCCGGCCGTTACGACAAGTACGACGCCGTATCCGGCGACGCCGCGTCGACCTACAACGCCGGCCTGGAATGGCGCCCCTTCAGCAACCTGTTGGTGCGCGGCACCTATGCGACCAGCTTCCGTGCGCCGGACATGCACTTCGTCTACGCCACGCCGAGCACCTCGGTTGCCGACCAGACCGATTACCTGAACTGCCTGCGCGCGGGCCAGCAGGGCAACTGCACCTGGGACGCCGGCTTCAAGGTCGAGGACGCGAACATCGCGCGCCAGGGCACGCCGAACCTGAATTACGAAACCGGTAATTCCTGGACCGCCGGCTTCGTCTGGGACATCACCGACGGCCTGTCGGTGTCGACCGACTACTGGCGCATCGAACTGGAAGACGAAATCGACGACGTCGGAGCCAACGACGTGCTGCTCGACGAGGCCTACTGCCTGACCGGCAAGACCCCGACCGGCGAGCCGCGCGTCAGCGCTCCGAGCGCGGACCGCTGCAAGCTGCAGATCGGCCGCGTCACCCGCGCCGCCGATCCGGACGGCGCCGGCCCGCTGCTGGGCCAGGTCACCGATATCCGCACCGGCCCGGTCAACCGCGCCGCGCGCAACGTCGAAGGCGTGGACGCGTCGTTGAAGTACCGCTTCACCACCGAGCGTTGGGGCGATTTCAGCCTGGGCCTGAACTACACCAACCTGCTCAAGCTCGAAACCCGCACCGACGCAAGCGAAGAGATGCAGGACAAGCGCAACGACGAACCGCGCAGCAAGTTCCGCGGCAGCGTCAACTGGCAGCGCGAGAAGTGGAACGCGACCGTCTACGCCGACCGCGTCGGCAGCGTGCCGAGCGTGCGCTTCAACGGCTGCCTGCCGTTCTCCGACGGCTACGTGCCCAACTCCGACAACTGCGTCGACAACGACTCGGCCAGCCCGACCTTCGGCCAGGCGACCAAGAAGTACTACGGCCGCGTCGGGCCGGCGATCACCTGGAACCTCAGCGCCGGCTATCAGATCACCGAGAAGGCCAAGGTCAACTTCTACGTCAGCAACATCTTCGACGAAGTCAACGAAGAGAAGGACCCGTACAAGAAGGACTTCGCCTTCATCGCCGACCGCATCTTCAGCCCGGTCGGCCGCGAGGTCGCCATCGAGTACGTGCTGGACTTCAACTAAGGCAGGCCAACCCGTCG
>NZ_JBQEOE010000019.1:77409-102836 GCF_052045105.1 Lysobacter sp. 22409
CGACGGAATCTCCCACACCACAGGCAGGGCAAGGCAACGATGACTCGCAATCCGGTACGGCGCAGGCGCGGTTTGGTTTCGGTTTTCGACGGCAAGGCCTGGCCGATCGCCGCGGCACTGACCCTGGCGCTCGCCGGCGTGCTGAATGCCCATGCCGCCACGCCCAGCCGCGATCCGGCGAGCGAGGTCAACACCTTCATCGGCAGCAAGGACGACGGCAACACCTTTCCGGGCGCGAGCGCACCGTTCGGCCTGATCCAGATCAGCCCGATCGGCGATCACTACAGCGGCTGGCGTTACGACGATCCGAAGATCCGCGGCTTCGGCCACTCTTTCATTTCCGGCGCGGGTTGCTGGGAGCAGGGCGGTCAGTTGTCGGTGCTGCCGACCACCGGCGAAATCGGCCCGGGCAAGCGTTTCGACACCAAGGAATTCAAGTCCTTCGACCAGAAGGCCTACGCGTCGGCATATACCCACGACGACGAAGTCGGCCAGGCCGGCTATTACAAGGTGCGCCTGACCGGCGAAGCTGCCGGCCCCATCGACGCCGAGGCGACCGCGTTGACGCGCGCCGCGGCCGAGCGCTACACCTTTCCGGCCGGCGCCAAGCAGGGCACGATCCTGGTCAACACCGGCCAGGCCAACGAGCGTCATCTCGTCGTCGGCAGCAGCGTGCAGGTGATCGGCGACCGCGTCGTCGAAGGCAAGATAGTCACCAAGAGCTTCTGCGGCGGCCAGCAATACACGACCTGGTACCGCATGGAGTTCGACCGCCCCTTCGCCAGCTTCGGCACCTGGGACGAAACCGGCGGTCACGCCGGCGGCCGCGCCAGCATGCAGGGCGACACGCGTCCGCACGGCGCCTGGTTCACCTTCGATACCAAGGACGGCCGCGCGGTCAGCGCGGTCAGCGCGATCTCGCACGTCGATGCCGAAGGCGCGCGCCGCAACCTGCGCGACGAAGGCATGAAGAACGGCAAGCTGCTGAGCTTCGATGCGATGCGCAAGCAGGCGCAGGACGGCTGGCGCAAGGAACTGGACTCGGTGCGGGTCAGCGGCGGCAGCGCCGACGACCGCGTCGTGTTCTACACCGCGCTCTACCACTCGCTGCTGCAGCCGTTGACCGGCAGCGACAGCGACGGCCGCTACCGCGGCTACGACACCGAAATCCACAAAGCCGAAGGCTGGACCTATTACGAGTATTTCTCGCTGTGGGACACCTATCGCTCGCAGAACCAGCTTCTGGCCATGCTGCGTCCGCAGCGTGCACGCGACATCGCCAACTCCATGCTCAAGATCCACGAACAGAACGGCTGGCTGCCGCGCTGGGGCTACGCCAACTACGACAGCAACGTCATGACCGGCGACCCGGCGACGCCGTTCATGGTCGATCTGTGGCGTTTCGGCGCGCTCGAAGGCCGCGAGCAGCAGGCCTATAAGGCCTTGCGCGAGAACGCCTACGGCACGCCGCCGGCGCTGGTGCGCAGCAACGGCCGCGCCGGCAATCCGAGCTATCTGGAGCGCGGTTTCGTCCAGTACGACCGTGCCTTCCCGGCCAAGAGCATGGACGTCGATCCGCATCACGGCGGTTCCTCGACCCTGGAATACGCACTGGCCGATTGCTCCTTGTCGCAGATGGCCGACGCCCTCGGCCAAAGCGCCGACGCGGCGACCTTGCGCGAACGCGGCCGCAACTGGCGCAAGGTCTGGGACGCCGAGGCGGCCGATCCGGAGCTGGGTTTCCGCGGTTTCCCGCGTCCGCGCCTGGACGACGGCCAGTTCTACGTCGAGGCCGACGGCGGCTACAGCCCACGTTCGCACCACGGCTTCCACGAAGGCACCGCCTGGCAGTACCAGTGGCTGGTGCAGCAAGACATGCCCGGCCTGGTCGCGGCGATGGGCGGCAATGAGCAGACCGGCAAGCGCCTGGATGCGTTCTTCGCCTACGACCAACTCGTCGCCGACCCGCTCAATGCGGCGCGCAAGCAGTGGGTGGTCGGGCCCTACAGCTATTACAACCAATACCGTTACAACCCGAACAACGAGCCCGATCTGCACAGCCCGTGGATGTACACGCTGATCGGCCAGCCGTGGAAGACCACGGCGGTGCTGCGCTCGGCGCAGGCCTTGTTCACCAACGCGCCGAACGGCGTCACCGGCAACGACGACCTGGGCACGATGTCGGCCTGGTATCTGTTCAGCGCGATCGGCCTGTACCCGGCGGTGCCCGGCACCGGCGAACTGCTGCTGCACACGCCGCGTTTCGAAAAGGTCGAGCTCGACCTAGGGCAGGGCAAGACCCTGACGATCGAAGCGCCCGGCGCGGACGGCCGCGGCCTGCAGTACGTGCAGTCGGCCAGCTTCGACGGCAAGCCGCAGGACCGGGTCTGGCTGGATTGGGCGAAGTTGCGCAACGGCGGCACTTTGCGTTTTGCGCTCGACAAGACGCCGCCGACCGCAGGTTGGGGCACGAAGGCGGAGGCGCTGCCGAAGTCGGCCTGCGCGTCGCCGCAGTGATGGGTTCGATGCGGTGAAGTTTCGGTAATGACGTCATGGCGGCGAGGCCGTGACGGTGAAGTCGAGGCGCTGAAGTCTGGCCTGGGTTCGTCCGTTTCCAGACCGTCGTCCCCGCGAAGGCGGGGATCCAGGGCCTTACTGCGTTATAGCTCTGAAGTCTCTGTATCCCCGCCTTCGCGGGGATGACGAACTTCAGGGCGGCATGGCAGTGCAGATCCGCGATCCCAGCCTCGGCCGGGGGCGCGGAACTCAAAGCGGCAGTTGATTCGAAGCAGTTCGAGGAAACCGATTCGATGAAAGACGCATTGGCGAAGATGGGGCGTTCGAAACTGCGCGTGGCGATGCTGAGCCTGGTCGGCGCGGCGATCGGCCTGGCGCCGTTGGCGCACGCCGACGAGGTTCCGCTGGCCGGCACGAGCAAGGTCGCCGCCAATGCCGGCACGGCGCTGGCCGCGCCCGAACTGGTGCCGCTGCCGGCGAAGCTGCTGCGCGGCGAGGGCGAGTTCGTTCTCGACGCTACGACCACGCTCTATGCCAACAACGCCGAAGCGCGCGCCATTGCCCAGTTGCTGCGCGACGAACTGATCGCGACCCAGGACCTGACCCTGCCGTTGCGCAGCGGCGCGCCGCGCGTGCACAAGGGCGAGGCCGACCCCAGCCGCTATGTGCAGTTGGTCGCCGAGCCGGTCGCCGCCCATGCCGATGCGCGCTCGAAAGAGCGTTACACCCTGGAAATCACCGCGCGCGGCATCCGTCTGTCCGGCCCGCCGGCGGGTTTGTTCTACGGCTATCAATCGCTGCGCCAGTTGTTGCCGGCAGCGCGCAGCGCGCAAGCATTGCGCTTGCCCGCGTTGAGTATCGAGGACCAGCCGCGCTTCGTTTACCGCGGCATGCACCTGGACGTCGGCCGGCATATGTACCCGGTCGCCTTCATCAAGCGCTATGTCGACCTGATGGCGCAGTACAAGCTCAATACGTTTCACTGGCACCTGACCGAGGATCAGGGCTGGCGCATCGAGATCAAGCGCTATCCGAAGCTGACCAAGATCGGCGCGCAGCGCAAGGAAACCGTGCTCGGCCGCAACATCGATCCCTATGTCGGCGACGGCAAGCCCTACGGCGGTTTCTACACCCAGGACGAAGTGCGCGAGGTCGTGGCCTACGCCAAGGCCCGCCACATCATGGTGATCCCGGAAATCGAGATGCCGGGCCACTCGCTGGCTGCGCTGGCCGCGTACCCGGAACTGGCCTGCACGCCGGGGCCGTTCGAGGTCGGAAGCAACTGGGGCGTGTACGACGACATTTATTGCCCGAAAGAGGAGACCTTCAAGTTCCTCGAGAACGTGCTCGACGAAGTGGTGGCGCTGTTCCCGGCGCCCTACCTGCACATCGGCGGCGACGAAGCGCCGAAGACGCGCTGGCAGAGCAGCGAAGTCGCGCAGGCGGTGATCCGCCGCGAAGGCCTGAAGGACGAACACGAGTTGCAGAGCTACTTCATCCAGCGCATGGAGAAGTTCCTGCATTCGCGCGGCAAGCGCATCATCGGCTGGGACGAGATCCTCGAAGGCGGCCTGGCGCCGGACGCGACGGTGATGTCCTGGCGCGGCGAAGCCGGCGGCATCGCCGCGGCGCGCCAGGGGCACGACGTCATCATGACCCCGACCCAGTGCTGCTATTTCGACTACGGCCAGGGGCCGGCGCGCCACGAACAGTGGAACCTCGGCGGCGAGCTGAGCCTGGACAAGGTCTACGGTTACGACCCGGTGCCGAAGGAACTCGATGCCGCGCAGGCCAAGCACGTGCTCGGCGTGCAGGGTAACGTCTGGAGCGAGTACCTCAAGACCGAGGCGATGGTCGAGTACATGGTGTTCCCGCGCATGCTCGCCCTGGCCGAAGTCGCCTGGACGCCGCAGGGCGACCGCGATTTCGCCGATTTCCAACAGCGCTTGCGCGGGCAGTTTCCGCGTCTGGACCGCGAACAGGTCGGCTACCGCATCTCGGCGCCGGCCGGGCTGAAGGACGTGACGCAGGTACAGGGCCAGGGCGCGCCCGACGAATTCGTGCAGGTGTTCGAGCTGACCGCATCGGTGCCGGGCGCGACCATCCGCTACACCGTCGACGGCAGCGAGCCGAGCGATGCCTCGCCGGCTTACGCAGGCCCGATCGAACTGCGCGTGCCGCTCGACCAGGTACGCAGCTTGCGCACCGTCACCGTGCTCGGCAACGGCCGTCGCAGCGGCGTGCACAGCGCGCAGGTGCAGTACCGCAGCTATCGCGCGGCGGTGGCGCCGCCCAAGCGCAAGAGCGCGGGTTTGAGCTATCGCCTGTACGAAGGCCAGTTCTCCACTCTCGACGAGTTCGAAGCCGCGGCCGCGCCGGTCGAGCAGGGCGTCGCGACCTCTCTGGACCTGGCGCCGTATGCGCGGCAAAGCCGCTACGGTCTGCAGTACGAAGGACTGATCGAAGTGCCGGCCGACGGCGTGTATCGCTTCGCCTTGCAGGGCGACGACCGTTCGGCCTTGTACGTCGACGGCGAGCGGGTCATCCGCAACGACAGTTACGACCAGACCCTGGAAGGTTCGCTGCCGCTGCGCCGAGGCTGGCATCGTCTGCGCCTGGCCTGGTACCAGCGTGGCGGCGGGCAGAGTCTGCGCTTGCGTTGGGCCGCGCCGGGACAGACGCTGCAGGATCTCGATGTGAAGGGTACGGTGCATTGATGCGCGCCGCGCCGTTCGCATCGCTAGTTCGACGAAGTGCGGGTGGAATTTTTTTGCCCTTTTTTTAGATCGATCCAAATAGAGAACGCCACAAAAACGCCACAGCAGCTCGACACAGAGCACGAACGTAACCTTGGCCGAGGGTTCGGCCGCGATTGGGAGGGGTAGCAGGTGAACCACAATCAGCACCGCAACGAGCGCCAGCATCCGAGCCGCACGCCGACGGAACGCCAACGCGCACACAGGAACGTCTTGACCGCGGCGATGCTCGTCGCCTTGTATCTGCCGTTCGCCGCGGCAGCGCAGGAAGCGACCGCGCAGGACCCGGCGGCCGCGGCCGGCGAGGTCAAGTCGATCGACAAGATCACCGTCACCGGTTCGCGCATCAAGCGCGCCGAAGTCGAAGGCCCGGCGCCGGTCACGGTGATCAGCGCCGACCAGATCAAGCGCGAAGGCTTCTCGACCGTGTACGAAGCGTTGAGCACCCTGACCGAGGTCACCGGCTCGGTGCAGGCCGACGTCAACAAGGGCCCGACGCCGAACGCCAGCCCGCTCAACATGCGCAATCTCGGGCCGGGCCGCACCCTGCTGCTGATCGACGGGCGCCGCGTCGCCGATTACCCGCTGCCCTATGAGGGCCGCGGCAACTTCGCCAATTTCAACAACATCCCCATGGCCGCGGTCGAGCGCATCGAAGTGTTGGCCAGCGGCGGCTCGGCGATCTACGGTTCCGACGCGATGGCGGGCGTGATCAACGTCATCATGAAGAAGAACTTCAATGGCGACGAAGTGCGCATCAAGGGCGGTACCACCACCCGCGGCGGCGGCGACTCCTTCGACCTGTCGTGGACCGGCGGCCGCACCGGCGACAAGTGGAGCGCGACCTACGGCGTGCAGTGGAGCGGCCGCGAAACTTTGTTCGCCGGCGACCGCGAGTTCGTCGACTCCGACCTCGAGCCGGCCAACACGGTCAAGCCGCTGGTCAACGATCCCTGGCCGTGGGTCTGGGGCGTGGAACTGATCGACAGCGCCAGCAAGCGCCGCGTGACGCCGCCGACCGGCGCCTGCGACCGCTTCCAGGACTTGCCGCTGCACAACTTCATCGGCAACGAGGGCAATGCCCCCGAGTTCCCCGGCTACAGCTGCACCCAGGGCAAGGGCAACGCCTTGTGGAGCCTGCGCAACGGGTCCAACAACGTCTCGGCCTTCGGCAATTTCAGCTACGACTTCGACAACGGCATGCAGGCCTGGGTCAGCGCCTCGTTGTGGGACAGCGAAGGCGAGTCGCGCCAGGACGAGGCCCTGCGCTTCGAGTTGAACCGAGGCGGTGCCTTCTACGACCAGGGCACCGGCCGCAGCTACCAGGCGCGTCGCGCCTTCACCGTGCCCGAGGCCGGCGGCCGCGATCCGTTCCTGTTCTACACCAACGAACGCTCCTGGGACCTGGCCGGCGGTCTGCGCGGCCGCTTCGGCGAAAGGTTCAACTGGGACGCCACCGTCGGCCGCACCGAGTACAAGGTCGACTTCAGCTTCCCCTCGGTGGTGCAGAGCGCGGTCGACGAGTATTTCCTCGGGCCGCAGCTGGGCACGAATGGCGGCTTGCCGGCCTATCGCTTGAACCAGGATCGTTTCTGGAACCCGATGGACATGGCGACCTTCCAGCGCTTGACCACCCACGGCCATTCCAGTGCCAAGTCGTGGATGAACCAGGCCCAGTTCGCGGTCAACGGCGACTTGTTCGACTTGCCGGCCGGCCCGGTCGGTTTCGCCGCGGTGTTGGAAGCGGGCTCGCAAGGCTATCGCCTGAGCCCCGATCCGCTGACCTTCGGCCCCAACAAGCAGTACGACCAGCCCGGCGGTACCAACCAGGGCGGCGGCGACCGCAAGCGTTATGCGATCGGCGTCGAGTTCAAGTTGCCGCTGTTCGAATCGCTGGACCTGACCACCGCCGGCCGTTTCGATCGCTACGACGACGACAGCCGCAAGGAAGGCAACTTCACCTGGAACGCCGGCCTAGAATGGCGCCCGATCGAAAGCCTGCTGCTGCGCGGCGCCTACAACACCACCTTCCGCGCGCCGGACATGCATTACCTGTTCGCCACCAGCGGCACCGGCACCCAGGAAAGCGCCGACGTCGCTTCGTGCATCAAGCGCAACCAGGGCCCGAACTGCGGCTCGGCGTCGGTGTATTACCGTCACGCCACCAGCCGCACCGGTAACCTCAAGCTCGACAGCGAGACTGGCAAGTCCTGGAGTGCGGGTCTGGTCTGGGATGCGACCGACAATCTGTCGTTCAGTGCCGACTATTGGCGCATGACCATCGACAACCAGGTGCGCGATTTCGACATCGCCGACATCCTCGACCTGGAAAGCCAGTGCATCAACGGCGTTCCGCGCAGGTCGTCGGATCGGATGCAGGTCGCGCCGGGCTCGTCGACGTGTTCGAGCATCCTCTCGCGCGTGAGCCGCAGCAGCCCGGGCACCAACGCCTTCGGCGTCGCCGATCCCAACTATCCCTTGGGCCAGGTGACCTCGGTGCGCAGCGGCCCGATCAACATCGCCTACCGCGAAGTCGCGGGCGTCGACGTGTCGGCCCGCTACAAGTTGCCGGCGACGGCCTGGGGCGACTTCAGCTTCGCGCTCAACTACACCAACCAGTTGAAGAACAACGAGCAGCGCGACCCGGGCGCGCCGATGCAGGAAAACCGCGACAACGATGTGCGCACCTTCGCCCGCGCCAGCGCCAGCTGGTCGCGCGGGCCGTGGAACGCCACCCTGTTCGCCAATCGCATCGGCCACACCAACGGCGACAACTACAACCGTTGCGCACCGGTCATGCCGGGGCAAACCTCGACGGAATGCCGGATGGTCGGCAAGCTGAAGGCGCCGATCTACTTCAACCTGACCGCCGGCTACCAGCTGACCGAACAGGCCCGGGTCAACCTGTACATCGACAACCTGTTCGACGAAGCCGAGTACAAGGACCCCTACAAGATGTTCTTCATCTACGCCAACGAACGGGTGTTCTCGCGCGTGGGCCGCGAAATCTCGGCCGAGTTCGTTTACAAGTTCGATTGATGCAGGCTTGACCGATGCAGGTCCGACCGATGCGGTCGGTATCGATGCATCGATGCAATACCCGCGGCCGGCCGTTCGCGACCGGCCGCGGCAAACGCTCTCCAGTAAGCGGTGGTGGCCCGGCGATTCCGCGCTCTCCAGGCGGGACGCAGGGTTTTTTCCCGATTCTCGGGCAGGGGGCGCCTGGATGGGCGCTCCCGTTTTTCTCCCGGGCCTCGGGCACGACCGGTTTCGAATTCATGGCCGGCCGCCGCTGCTGCGGCCGCGCAACCACGGCAAGCGACTCCCTTGGGGCAAGCATGGCGACACTCCGGTCCAAGAACACCTTCGTTTCGGCACTGCGCACGGCCGCCGCGATCGGCCTGATGCTGGCCGCGGCCCTGAGCGCGGACTGGGCCCGGGCGGCCGAGGCGAGCGCGCAGGCCTTGCACGGCGATTGGCAGTTCCGGCTGGTGCCGGGCGACCCCGAAGCCGCCGCGCATGCCGCCGCCACCGATTGGCGCAAGGCGCAGGTGCCGGGGCATGTGCACACCGATCTGTTCGCGGCCGGCCTGATCGCCGACCCCTACGTCGGCGCGCGCGAGCGCAGCCTGCAATGGATCGGCCTGGCGCAGTGGGAATACCGCACCAGCTTCGACGTCGATCGCGCCACCCTGAAGCGTGCGCACATCGAGCTGGTGTTCGAGGGCCTGGACACCTTCGCGACCGTGCAGCTCAACGGCGTCGAACTGCTCAAGGCCGACAACAGTTTCCGCACCTGGCGCGTGCCGACCCAGGGCCATCTGCGCGAACGCGGCAATGAGCTGCGGGTGGTGTTCGATTCGCCGATCCGGCGAACGCTGCCGCAGGTGCAGGCGATGCCGCACAAGATCGCCGGTAATTACCCGTCGCCCTACGGCGACGAGCCGCGCGATGCGATGACCGCCAACTTCGTGCGCAAGCCCGGCTACCACTACGGCTGGGACTGGGGCCCGCGCTACGTCAGTGCCGGCATCTGGCGCGCGGTGCGGCTGGAAAGCTGGGACCGCCTGCGCCTGGCCGACCTGCACGTGCAGCCGCGCCGCATCGCCCAGGACGCGGCCGAGGCCACGGTGGAGCTGGAGATCGACAGCGACCGCGCCGGCCAGGTCACGGTCGAGATCGACTACGCCGGTTCGCAAGGCAAGGGCGAGACCGTGCGTCACGAGACCGAACTGCGCAGCGGCCGCAACACCGTATCGGTGCCGCTGACGATCCCGCAGCCGCGGCTGTGGTACCCGGTCGGTTACGGCGAGCAAGCCTTGTACACCTTCAAGGCCCGCGTGCGCGACGCCGATGGCGTGCAGGCGGCGGCCCAGCGTCGCACCGGCTTGCGCAGCATCGAACTGCGCCGCGAGCGCGATGCCGGCGGCCAGGGCTTCGCCTTCGTCGTCAACGGCATCCCGGTGTTCGCCAAGGGCGCCAACGCGATTCCGTTCGACGCCTTCCCGGCGCGGGTGACCCGCGAGCGCCTGCGCCGCGACCTGCAGTCCGCACGCGACGCCAACATGAACATGCTGCGCAACTGGGGCGGCGGTTATTACGAGTCCGACGACTTCTTCGAGCTGGCCGACGAACTCGGGCTGATGGTCTGGCAGGACTTCATGTTCGGTGGTGGCATGCCGCCCGGCTATGACCCCGCTTTCCGCGCTAACGTCGTGGCCGAGGCGCGCGACAATGTGCGCCGCTTGCGCAACCACCCCAGCATCGTGCTGTGGTGCGGCAACAACGAAGAAGAAACCGCCTGGAAGGACTGGGGCCATCGGACCAAGCTGGCCGCGGCCGATCCGAAGTTCGCGCAGACGGTGTGGGAGGGCTATGTGGCCTTGTTCGGCAAGGACCTGCGTCGGGTCGTCGCCGAAGAGGGGGCCGGCGTGCCGTACTGGTCGAGTTCGCCGAGCAACGACCTGGCCGACAAGGCCAACGACTCCAACAACGGCGACAAGCATTACTGGGACGTGTGGGGCGGCCCGGCCTTGCCGGCCACGGCCTACCTCGACGAGACCCCGCGCTTCATGTCCGAGTACGGCCTGCAGGGTTGGCCGTCGCTGCGCACCATCGCCAGTTTCGCCCGCCCCGAAGAGCAGGGCATCAACGCGCCGGTGATCCGCGCGCACCAAAAGTTCCTGGCCGGCGACGGCAACTCGCGCTTGCTGCTGTACATCCGCCGCGAATACGGCGAGCCGCGCGACTTCGCCGATTTCGTCTATCTGAGCCAGCAGGTACAGGCCGAAGGCATCGAGCTGGCCGCCTTGCACCACCGCGCCTCGCGTCCGCGAACGATGGGTTCGCTGTATTGGCAGTTGAACGACGTCTGGCCGGGCGCGTCCTGGTCGAGCCTGGATTACTACGGGCGCTGGAAGCCGCTGCATTTCCACGCCAAGCGCTTTTTCGCCGACGTCGCCATCGCGCCCTTGCGCCGCCCGGCCGGCGGACGCACCGAGCTGAGCCTGCTGTCGGACCGCACCACACCCTTGCAGGGCGAATGGCGTTTGCGGGTCATGGATTTCGATGGCCGCGTCCACCGCGACGAACGCAAGCCGGCGACCCTGTCGGCGTTGGCCTCGACCGCGGCCGGCGCCTGGAGCGACGCCGAACTGCTCGGCGATGCCGATCCCTTGCGCACCGCGGCGGTGTTCGACCTCATCGTCGACGGCAAGACGGTGTCGCGTCGCGCCGTCTACTTCGGCGAATCCAGGCGCCTGGCCTGGCAGGACCCCGAGCTGCACGGCGAACTGCGCCGCGATGGCGAGGGATACCGTTTGCAATTGAAGGCGAGCAAGCTCGCACGCGCGGTTTGGATCGATTTCGGCGATCACGACGTCGAGTTGGCCGACAACGCCTTGACTGTGCTGCCGGGCGAAACCGTGGAGATCGGGTTGAAGTCGAAGGCCGGCCTGGACAGCCTGCAACGCGCCTTGAGCCTGCGGTCCTTGTATCGGCCTTGATGGCCAGGGGGCCGTCTCGGCTTTCGTTGGGCAGAGCAAATCCCCCGCGCTGCAGTGATCGGGTTTCATCGGCCGTCGCCGGGCGCTCGCCCCCTTTTCCAAAGGGGGCGACGGTTGGCGTGTGCGAGCACCGAGACCAGCAACGGCAACGACACCGACACCGACACCAGCACCGGCGCCGGCACCGGCACGAGCACGAGCACGAGCACGAGCACCCAGCCCCGGTGATGCTTGCTGCTCCCCCCTTTGGCAAAGGGGGGCAGGGGGGATTTGCTCTTTGGCCCCCGCAACAAGCCCAACTTGCATCCCACCCCAACGCCCCGCAGGCTGTGACGTTCGCGCCACCGCCGCGCCGCGTGCATGGAAGCGACGCCCTTCAACCCCGTTCGCGCAGTCGCCGCGTTAGAGGTTGCAGACCCCGTTCTTAAGGAAGAGGTGACCGGTGAAACCGTCCTTCGCAGTCGTTCGTTCCGTGTTTTGCCTGTTGCTCGCCCTCGCCACCGTCGCCAGTGCGCAGATCCGCGGGGATGTCACCGCGCCGCCCTTGCTCGAAGTGCGCGGCGTCGAAACGCCCATCGTGCTCGAATCGGCCCGCGTCGACGGCGAGATCGTCGGCGGGCTGGCCCGGACCTCGGTCGAGCTGGTGTTCCGCAACCCGAACCGACGCGTGCTCGAAGGGCAGTTGCAGTTCCCCTTGCGCGACGGCCAGCAGGTCGCCGGCTTCGCGCTCGACATCGACGGCAAGCTGCGCGCCGCGGTGCCGGTGCCGAAGGACAAGGGCCGGCAGGTGTTCGAGGCGATCGAACGCCGCGGCGTCGACCCGGCGCTGTTGGAGAAGACCGCCGGCAATCAGTTCAAATTGCGGGTCTACCCGATCCCGGCCCAGGGCACGCGGCGGGTGCGGCTGGAGTTGGTCGAGTCGCTCGCTCGCGAGGGCGGCGACTGGCGTTACGAGCTGCCGCTGGCGTTCGCCGCGCAGGCGCGCAGTTTCAGCCTCGAGCTGGTCTCGGCGCAGAAGCCGCGCCTGGTCGGTCTGAGCCAGCAGACGGAGATCGCCTCGAGCGCCGGCCGCTACCGGCTGGCGCTGCGCGGCCGACCGCTCGGCGACGCCCTGAGCCTGCGGGTGCAGGCCGCCACCGCGCCGCGCGCCTACACCCAGGACTTGGATGGCGAACGTTTCTTCCTCGCCGAAGTGCCGCTGGCCGGTGCGCGCCAGCCGCGCGCGCTGCCGAAATCCATCGGCTTGCTGTGGGACAGCTCGGCCTCGGGCCGCAAGCGCGAGCGCGCCAGCGAACTCGCACTGCTGGATCGTTATTTCCGCGCCGCCGGCGAGGTCCGGGTCAGCCTGGTCCGGCTGCGCGATCGCGCCGAGCCCGCGCAGGCTTTCGCGGTCAAGGGCGGCGACTGGTCGGCGCTCAAGCGCGAACTCGAAAGCACGGTCTACGACGGCGCCACCGACCCGGGCGGTTGGCAGCCGCAGGCCGGCATCGAGGAATACCTGCTGGTCAGCGACGGCTTGTTCAACTACGGCCAACGCCGCTTCCCGGCCTTGCTCGCCGGTCAGCGCCTATATGCCTTGAATTCGGCCGGTGCGGCCTCCGACCAGGACGGCCTGCGTGCCCTGGCGCAGGCGCACGGCGGCCGTCTGGTGGCGTGGCAGCGCGCCGGCGAACTCGATCGCGCCGCCGATGTCCTGCTCAACGAAGGGCCGCAATTGCTCGGCGTCGACGGCCTCGGCACGGCCGAGGTGGTCGCCGATTCGCCGTTCGCCGACGGCGGCCTGTTGCGTATCGTCGGCAAGCTGCGCGATCGCCCGGCCAAGCTGAGCCTGAAGGTGCGCGACGGCGGCCGGGTGCGCGAGCTCGTCGTGCCTATCGATGCGGATGCGCCGGCCAGCGTCTTCCCGGCTGCGCTGTGGGCGCAGTATTCGATCGGCGCGATGCAGGCCGACCCCGAACTCAACCGCGCCGCGATCGCGCGCCTCGGCCAGCGCTTCGGCATCGTCACTGCGGAAACCTCGCTGATCGTGCTCGACGATCTGGCCGACTACGTGCGTTACGACATCACCCCGCCGGACCGCCTCGACGAATTTCGCCGGCTCAAGGCCGAAGGCAGCGACGAGCGCGAGCGTACCCGCCGGCAGAGCCTGGACCGGGTCGCCGCGCTCTACGCCGAACGCATCGAATGGTGGCAGCGCAGTTGGCCGAAGGGCGCGCCGCCGCAAGTAGCCGATGAGGCCAAGCTGCGGCGTGCCCAGGCGGGGGCGCATGGCAACGTGCAGCGTTCGCTGGCTTATGCGCCGGCGCCTGCGGCCCCGGTCGCCGCAGTCGCGCCTATGCCGATGGAGGCAGAGGCGAGACTCGAGACGATCACGGTGACCGGCTCGCGCGTCGATGCCGCCTCGGACAAAGCCGGGCAGGACGCAGAAGCCGGCGCCGGCGCCCGCATCGTCCTGCAGCCGTGGCAGCCCGACTCGCCGTACGCACGACGCCTGCGCCAGGCCGGTGCCGACCGCGTGTATGCGATCTACCTCGACGAGCGCGATTCGCATGCGACCAGCACGGCGTTCTATCTCGACGTCGCCGACGTGCTGATCGAGAAAGGCCAGCGCGACCTGGCCCTGCGCGTGCTCTCCAACCTGGCCGAGATGGACCTGGAGAACCGCCACATCCTGCGTGTGCTCGGCTATCGCCTGATGCAGGCTGAACAGCCCGCGCTGGCGGTGCCGGTGTTCGAGCGCGTGCGCGGCCTGGCCGAGGAAGAGCCGCAAAGCTTCCGCGACCTGGGCCTGGCCTATGCCGCCAATGCCCAATACCCGCAGGCGGTGGAGGCCTTGTACGAGATCGCCCTGCGCGATTGGGACGGCCGCTTCCCGGGCGTGGAGGAAATCGCCATGGCCGAGCTCAACGCCATCGTCGCGGCCCACCCGCAAGGGCTGGATACCTCGCGCATCGACCGGCGCCTGCTGCGTAACCTGCCGCTGGACCTGCGCGTGGTGTTGAGTTGGGACAGCGACAACAGCGACATGGACCTGTGGGTGACCGACCCGAACGGCGAGAAGTGCTACTACCGCCACAAGCTGACCTATCAGGGCGGGCGCATCTCCAACGACTTCACCGGCGGCTACGGCCCTGAGGAATTCATCCTGCGCGACGCCAAGCCCGGCAAGTACAAGGTCGAGGCCAACTTCTACGGCGACCGCCAGCAACTGGTGACCGGGGCGACGACCCTGCACCTGTGGCTCAGCACCGGCTTCGGCGGCGCCCAGCCGACCGAGCAGAAGGTGACTCTGCGCCTGAAGGACCACGCCGAAGTGGTGATGGTGGGCGAGTTCGAGGTGAAGTGAGGCCGGCCGAAGCAAGCCGGGCTGAAGTAAGCCCGGCCGATGAGGTCGCGGGGCAGGGCGGCGCGTCGGAACGGGGCGCCGGCCTGGCCCGGTTCGCCGGAGCCGGGGTGGGGCGCGGTCGCGGCTTGCGCCGCTCCTACCCCGAGGCGCTGAGCCGGGCGGGCGTCCCGGCCCCTCGGGCTGCTAGAATCGGCGGTTCTCATCCGCATTCAAGACCATCGGACATGATCGAGCTCAATCCCGTCCGCCAGCGCATCGCCGACCTCCGGGGCCGGCTGGATTCGCTCAGGGGGTATCTTTGACTACGACAGCAAAGTCGAACGTCTCGAAGAAGTAAACCGGGAGCTCGAAAGCCCCGATATCTGGAACAACGCCGAACAGGCCCAGGGCCTGGGCCGTGAGCGCGCCAGCCTGGAAAAGGTGGTCGACGGTATCCGCCGTCTCACCGACGGGCTGGTCGGCGCCGACGAACTGCTCGAACTGGCCGAAATGGAAGACGACGAGTCGACCGCGCTGGCCGTGGTCGAGGACGTCGAGCGCTACGCCAAGCAGGTCGAGGAACTCGAGTTCCGGCGCATGTTCTCCGGCCCGATGGACGCGGCTTCGGCCTTCGTCGACATCCAGGCCGGCGCCGGCGGCACCGAGGCCCAGGACTGGGCCGAAATCCTGTTGCGCATGTACCTGCGCTGGGCCGAATCGCGCGGCTGGAAGGCCGAGCTGATGGAAGTCAGCGGCGGCGACGTGGCCGGCATCAAGTCGGCGACCTTCCGCGTCGAAGGCGATTTCGCCTACGGCTGGCTGAAGACCGAGACCGGCGTGCACCGCCTGGTGCGCAAGTCGCCGTTCGACTCCGACAACCGCCGCCACACCAGCTTCACTTCGGTGTTCGTGTCGCCGGAAGTCGACGACAAGATCGACATCGAGATCAACCCGGCCGACCTCAAGACCGACGTCTACCGCTCCTCGGGTGCCGGCGGCCAGCACGTCAACAAGACCGAATCGGCGGTGCGCATCACCCACGTCCCGAGCGGGATCGTGGTGGCCTGCCAGACCGAGCGCAGCCAGCACGCCAACCGCGACCGCGCCATGAAAATGTTGGCGGCGAAGTTGTACGAGCTGGAAATCCAGAAGCGCAACGCCGTGCGCGATGCGGTCGAGGCGACCAAGTCCGACATCGGCTGGGGCAGCCAGATCCGCAACTACGTGCTCGACCAGAGCCGCATCAAGGATCTGCGCACCGGCATCGAACGCAGCGACACCCAGAAGGTGCTCGACGGCGATCTCGACGAATTCGTCGAGGCCAGCCTGAAGTCCGGCCTGGAAGTGGGTTCGAAACGCATCGACGCGGTCTGAGAGCCGGGATTCGGGAATCGGGTCCTGTAGCCGTCGCGTCTGTCAGGTCGTCATCCCCGCGAAGGCGGGGATCCAACGACTTCAGAGTGCGCATCGGTGAAGCTCTGGATCCCCGCCTTCGCGGGGATGACGGGCTGAAGGGGGAGGGAGCAGAAATGCGTTGCCGTATACACGCGGACTGCTGCCGTCCCTCCATTGCCTTGCTCGCCCGCCAAGATCGCCCGCCAAGACCGTCCGCATCCGCCACGCCGTCTCCACGCCTGCCGCCGACCGCCACTCAAGCGCCCGCGCCGCGACTTCAGTAATCTGCATCCCTCCAGCTTTCCCAAGCCCTACCTGAAACCCAGACCATGACCGACGACACCAGCCTGCCGCCCATCGACGAGAACCATCTGATCGCGGAGCGTCGCGCCAAACTCACGGCCATGCGCGGCGAGGGCATCGCGTTCCCGAACGATTTCCGCCGCGGCGATTTCGTCGGCGACCTGCAGGCGCAGTACATCGACGCCGAGCATTGGACCCAGGAAGCGCTGGACAGCGAGGCGCGCCGGGTCGCGGTCGCCGGCCGCATCCTGCTCAAGCGGGTCATGGGCAAGGCGAGCTTCGTCCAGATCCAGGACGAGTCGGGGCGCATCCAGTTGTTCCTGCAGGCCAACGCGCTCGGCGAGACCTACGACAAGTTCAAGGGCTGGGACGTCGGCGATATCGTCGCCGCCGAAGGTCCGATCACCCGCACCAAGACCGGCGAGCTGTCGGTCAAGGCCGAGACCCTGCGCCTGCTGACCAAGGCCTTGCGTCCCTTGCCGGACAAGTTCCACGGCCTGGCCGACGTCGAGCAGCGCTACCGCCAGCGCTATGTCGACCTGATCGTGTCGCCGGATGCGCGTGACGTGTTCGTCAAGCGCTCCAAAATCATCCGCTCGATGCGCGCCTGGCTGGATACGCGGCGCTTCCTCGAAGTGGAAACGCCGATGATGCATTACATCCCCGGCGGCGCCGCGGCCAAGCCGTTCACCACCCATCACAATGCGCTCGACCTGCAGCTGTACCTGCGCGTCGCGCCGGAGCTGTACCTCAAGCGCCTGGTCGTCGGCGGCCTGGAACGCGTCTACGAGATCAACCGCAATTTCCGCAACGAGGGCGTGTCGACCCGGCACAACCCCGAGTTCACCATGCTCGAGTTGTACGAGGCCTACGCCACCTACACCGAGATCATGGACCTGACCGAGGCGGTGATCCGCCACGCCGCGACCGACGTGCTCAACACCACCCAGGTCGAATGGGACGGCAACCCGATCGACCTCGGGCCGAAGTTCCGCCGCTGGTCGATGACCGACGCGGTGCTCGAACACAACCCCGAGATCAAGCGCGAAGAACTGCGCGACCTCGACGCCATGCGCGCCCACGGCGCGCGCCTCAAGGTCGCGGTCAAGCCGGGCTACGGCTGGGGCAAGCTGCTGCTCGAAATCTTTGAAAAGACCGTCGAGCACACTTTGATCCAGCCGACCTTCATCACCGATCATCCGGTCGAAGTGAGCCCGCTCGCGCGCGCCAACGACCTCGACCCGGAACTCACCGACCGTTTCGAGTTGTTCATCGGCGGCAAGGAACTGGCGAACGGTTTCTCCGAGCTCAACGACCCGGAAGACCAGGCCGCGCGTTTCCAGGCCCAGGTCGACCAGAAGGACGGCGGCGACGACGAGGCCATGCACTACGACGCCGACTACATCCGCGCGCTCGAAGTCGGCCTGCCGCCGACCGGCGGTCTGGGCATCGGCATCGACCGCCTGGTGATGATGCTGACCGGCTCCTCGTCGATCCGCGATGTGCTGTTGTTCCCCTATATGCGTCCCGAAGCCGGACTCTGAGCCGCCCCCGGGCGGCGGCGCCCGGCGGCATCCGGTCCGCATGGGCCGCATGGCCGCTAGCGCCGGCCCAACCCATCGGCCAAACCCATCGACCGAGTCCAAACGCAGGCAAGCACAATGGACGGCCAACGCGGGTTGGCCGTTTCTTCAGTCGCCCCGCGTTGAACCGTGACGTACAGCGCTCATTCGCAAGCTTGGCCCGGACGAATACCGGGCGAAGTCGGATCGTCTAGGGACCTTCGGCGGCTGTCACGGGCATCCTGGCGGGGTATGCTCCCAGATCGGTCACCACAGGGGGTGACCCCATTACGGAAGCCGGTGTGAACGTCGTTATCGTCGATGACCAAACGTCCGCGCGGACCATGTTGCGCCACATCATCGAGGACATCGCGTCCGAGTTGTCGGTGCACGATTTCGGCGAGCCCGAGGCCGCGTTGGCGTGGTGCGAAACGCACCAGCCCGATCTGTTGCTGCTCGACTATCGTATGCCGGGCATCGACGGGCTGGAGTTCGCGCGCCGTTTCCGCCGCCTGCCGATGCACCGGGACATCCCGATCATCCTGGTGACGGTGGTCGGCGACGAACCGGTGCGCCAGGCTGCACTCGAAGCCGGTGTGATCGATTTCCTGGTCAAGCCGGTGCGTCCGCGCGAGCTGCGTGCGCGTTGCCGCAACCTGCTGCAGTTGCGCCAGCAGTCCGAGAACGTCAAACAGCGGGCTCTGTCGCTCGAACAGCGGTTGCTGTCGAGCATGCACGAGGTCGAGGAGCGCGAGCGCGAGACCTTGTCGCGACTGGCCCGCGCCATCGAATACCGCGATGCCGGCACCAGCGCCTACTTGGAGCGGATGTCGCACATCGCCGGCCTGATCGCCGAGCAGTTGGGCATGTTCGAGGACGAGATCCGGGTCATCGAGATGGCCGCGCCGCTGCACGACATCGGCAAGATCGCCATCCCCGACGCGGTCCTGATGAAGCCCGGCCCGCTGACCGAGGAGGAGACGGCGGTCATGCGCCGCCACCCCAAGATCGGCTACGAACTGCTCAGCGGCAGCCAGAACCGGTTCATCCAGGCCGGGGCCCTGATCGCCTTGCGCCACCACGAGCGCTACGATGGCAGCGGCTACCCGGACGGGCTGGTCGGGGACGATATTCCCCTGGAAGCCCGGATCGTGGCGGTCGCAGACGTGTTCGACGCCCTGATTTCGCCGCGTCCCTACAAAAAAGCCTGGGACGTGGAGGAGGCATTGGGGTATATGTACGCTCAGCGCGGTCGTTTGTTCGATCCACGTTGCGTGGACGCCCTGATCCGCAGCCGGGCCCGGCTCGACGAAATCTGCGATCGTTATTCGGCCAGCTTCCCCCGTCCCGGCTTGGAGTAGCCGATGGCTTCCACCCTGCGCGTGGTCAAGGAGCGCCTCTCGAACCGCCCGGACAGCGAGCATGGGCAGGCGTTGGTGCGGCTGGTCATCGCCTGCCTGATCGTCGCCTACCTGCTGGGCCTGCAGGCCTTCGACCAGGCCAGCGTGGCCACCCAGACCATGCTGTGGGTGATGTCGGCCGAATCGGTGGTCGGCCTGGGCCTGATGGCGGCGATCGTGCGTTGGCCCGGGGTCTCGCACCTGCGCCGCTGGATCGGCATGCTCGCCGACTATTCGACCCTGGCGATGCTGATGTCGCTGGACGCGCCCTCGCTGGCGCCGCTGTACGTGATCGTGCTGTGGGTAACCATCGGCAACGGCCTGCGCTACGGCACCACCTACCTCTACACCGCCGCGTCCCTGGCCGGGGCCTCGTTCCTGGCGGTGATCCTCAAGAACGACTACTGGCGCGGCCAGCCCTATCTGTCGACAGGCCTGTGGCTGGGCCTGGTGGCGATCCCGGCCTACCTGTCCTCGTTGCTGCGCAGCCTGCAGAAGGCGACCGAGGACGCGCGCCGCGCCAACGAGGCCAAGAGCCGCTTCCTGGCCAACATGAGCCATGAGTTGCGCACGCCGCTCAACGGCATCATCGGCATGGCCGAACTCATGCACGGCACGCGGCTGGCGCCGGACCAGCGCGAATACGCCGACGTCATCCACGCCTCGGCGCAGTCGCTGCTGTTGCTGGTCAACGACGTGCTCGACATTTCGGCGATCGAGGCCGGCAAGCTGCAGCGCCGCGACATCGATTTCAACCTGCAGGAAGTGATGAAGCGGCTGCAGAAGATGCTGCAACCGCTGGCCGCGGCGAAGGGGCTGACGCTCAAGGTCGACGTCGAGCAGGACGTGCCGGTGCGTCTCAACGGCGACAGCGCGCTGCTGACCCAGGTGCTGTTGAACCTGCTGCACAACGCGATCAAGTTCACCGAGAAGGGCGGGGTGTCGCTGGTCACCCGGCTGGTCGGCGGCGCCACCGGTCCCGGTACGCCCGGGATCGAGCGCCAGGTGCGCTTGCGCTTCTCGGTGCGCGACACCGGCATCGGCGTGCCGAGCGAGGACGTCGACCGCATCTTCCAGGCCTTCGAGCAGGTCGACAACGGCCCGACCCGCCGTTTCGGCGGCACCGGCCTGGGCACCACGATCGCCAAGACCCTGACCCAGTTGCTCGGCGGCGAGATCGGCCTGGAAGCCAATCCCGGCGGCGGCAGCCATTTCTGGGTCGAGCTGCCGCTGCGCCTGGAAGAGGCCGCCCTGACCCAGCCCGATGCGCAGCAGGAGGGCAGCGGCAAGGTCATCTCGTTCGAGGACCCGTTCCTGCGCCACAAGACCCGGGTGCGCAGCCTGCGGGTGTTGATCGCCGACGACCAGTCGGCCAACCGCACTGTGCTGACCCGCATCCTGGAGCGCGCCGGTCACCGCGTGCAGGCCGCCAACGACGGCGAACAGGCCCTGGACCAGCTCGAGCTCGGCCAGTTCGACCTGGCCGTGCTCGACATGCACATGCCCGGCCTCAGCGGCCTGGACGTGATCCGGCAACTGCGTTTCATGCAGGCCGGCAACGGCCGCCGCACGCCGACCATCATCCTCAGTGCCGATGCGACCCTGCAGGCCTCGGAAGCGGCCAGCGAAGCCGGCGCGATGGCGTTCCTGACCAAGCCCATCGTGGTCGGGCGCCTGCTCGAAACCATCGCCGACGTGGTCGATTCGCAGCGCATGCCGGCGGTGCGCGCGATCAGCGACGTCAGCCGTCCGCTGACCAACCCGGCGGTGTTGGCCGAACTGGCCGAAATGGGTTTGGGCGATCAGTTCCTGCGCGATTTCGTCGAGCAGTGTTTGAAAGACGCGCAGTCCTGCCAGACCGACCTGGAAGCGGCGGCGGTGGTGGCCCGTTGGGACGAGTTCCGCGAGATCGCTCACGCCTACAAGGGCGTGGCGGAAAATCTCGGCGCGCACTCGATTGCGGAGCGCTGCTCGCAGGTCATGCGTGCAAGCGACGAAGTACTCGTTCGCGAGTGTCCGAAACTGGTCGTGGACCTCGCGACGCAATTGTCGGCGGTGGCCGACGTCAGCCGTCAGGAAGTGGCGCGCCTCAGTCGCGGCAACCGCGGCAAGGACGTCCCCGACGTTTCTTGACAGCATCCTGCCACGCGAGGCGCGTGGCAGGCCCCCCCCTGCAAGACATCAGGCCAGCGCCAGCGCCGGCGCGGTCGCGCCGGCCCGGCGCTGCTGCGCACGCACCAGGCGTTCCATGGTCTTGAGCCCGCGATCGTTGAGGCGCATCGCCGCATCGACCCATTCGGTGGTCACCGACAGCAGCTCGTCCAGACTGACCGGACGGCAGGCCTGACGGACCGTGTTCATCGCCCGCAGGGCATTGCCCATGCGCTGGTTGCGCTTGATCTGCTCGGACGCCGCCTGCAAGCCGTAACCGCGCGGCACGACCTGGTCGACCACGCCCATGCGCAGCAGTTCTTCGACCGGATAGACGCGGGCGTTGAGCATCATGCGTTCGGCCTGGACCGGGGTGACCCGGCGGGTCAGGAAGGTGTAGGCGCCCATGCCCGGGAACAGGTCGAACAGCACCTCCGGGAAGCCCATGCCGGTGCCGGCCTCGGCGATGATGGTGTGGCAGCACAGCGCGGCCTCGAAGCCGCCGCCGAGCGCATCGCCCTGGATCACCGCGATGCTGTGGACCCGGTCTTCGTGCAACTGATAAAGATTGAAGGCGACTTCGATGCACAGGCATGCGTACTCGAGCAGGCGCTGGCGGTTGCCGCTGCGGATCATGCGCGAGAACAGCGCCAGGTCGCCGCCCAGGTTGAACACGTCGGCGTCGGAAGCAAGCACGAAATGGCGGATGCCGGCGCGCGGATCGCAATCGGAAGCCAGTTCGCGGCGAATGCGTTCCTGCGCGCGCTTCATGTCGTGCAGCAGGTGCTCGGAGAAGCAAGGCGAGTAGGGCGCGTCCTGTCCATGGACGTGATTGGCGGGCTGGGCGTGCATATAGCCCCAGTCGGTACCGCTGGCCGGGTCGGCGACATGGCGGAACAGGGCGGGGACATTCGCGATTGGCAGACGGGCGGACATGGACATGGCGGACTCCTAAAGGACGGGTGGCGGGTCGGGATACCCGCGTTTCGATGCTACACCTCGCCCAGGCATCGTTCAGACAAGGTTCGGCCTTCGTCCTGGCGCATTCATTTCCGGCACAAAACCGGGGCTGGACCCAAACGCGAATCGGGGCTGGGGCCGGCCCGGGCGGACACGAAAAAGGCCCCTCGGGGAGGGGCCTTCGGGAGCGGCGCCAGGGCGCCGGTTCGTGCCGCGGGGCTTACTTGGGCGCGTCGCGCAGCTCGCGGCGCAGGATCTTGCCGACGTTGGTCTTGGGCAGTTCGGTGCGGAACTCGACGAACTTGGGGTGCTTGTAGCCGGTCAGGTTGATCCGGGCATGCGCCTTGACGTCCTCGGCGGTCAGCGCCTGATCCTTCTTCACGATCACGACCTTCACCGCTTCGCCGGACTTGTCGTCGGGCACGCCCACCGCGGCCACTTCGAGCACGCCCGGCATCATCGCGATCACGTCCTCGATCTCGTTCGGATACACGTTGAAGCCCGACACCAGGATCATGTCCTTCTTGCGGTCGACGATGTAGAAGAAACCCTGCTCGTCCATGCGCGCCATGTCGCCGGTGTGCAGCCAGCCGTCGTCGTCGATGACGTTGGCGGTTTCCTCGGGGCGCTGCCAATAGCCCTTCATGAC
The DNA here is from genome assembly GCF_052045105.1 of Lysobacter sp. 22409. Lineage (NCBI taxonomy): Bacteria > Pseudomonadati > Pseudomonadota > Gammaproteobacteria > Lysobacterales > Lysobacteraceae > Lysobacter > Lysobacter sp. 22409. The sequence continues at coordinate 100,433 of NZ_JBQEOE010000019.1, forward strand.
CTGCGGGCCCTTGATGCACAGCTCGCCGACTTCGCCGATGCCGAGCTTGTTGTTGTTCTCGTCCTTGACGCAGGCGTCCGTCGAGGAGATCGGCAGGCCGATCGAGCCGTTGTACTCGGCCAGGTCCATCGGATTGATGCACGCCGCCGGCGAGGTCTCGGTGAGGCCGTAGGCTTCGACCAGGGTGATGCCGGTGACTTGCTTCCAGCGATCGGCGACCGCGCGCTGCACGGCCATGCCGCCGCCGAGGGTCAGGTGCAGATGCGAGAAATCGACCTCGTCGAAACCCGGCGTGTTGAGCAGGCCGTTGAACAAGGTGTTGACGCCGGTGATCGCGGTGAACGGCGTTTTCTTCAGTTCCTTGACGAAGGCCGGCATGTCGCGCGGATTGGTGATCATGTGGTTGAGGCCGCCGAACTTCATGAAGACCAGTCCGTTCGCCGTCAACGCGAAGATGTGGTACAGCGGCAGCGCGGTGATGATGATCTCGTGGCCGGGCTTGGCGTTGGCGCCGACCCAGGCCGCGGCCTGCTGCATGTTCGCGACCAGGTTGCGATGGGTCAGCATCGCGCCCTTGGCCACGCCGGTGGTGCCGCCGGTGTACTGCAGGAAGGCGATGTCGTCCGGCGAGATCTCGATCTCCGGCAGCTTGTGCATCTGCCCGAGGGTGAGGGTGTCGCGGAAACGCACCGCGCCGGGGATGTCGTAGTCCGGCACCATCTTCTTGACGTACTTCAGCACGAAGTTCATCACCGGGCCCTTGAGCCCGCCGATCATGTCGCCCAGGCCGGTGCTGATGACCTGCTTGACCTGGGTCTGGCCGACCACTTCCTGCACCGTCTTGCCGAAGTTGTCGAGCACGAAGATCACCGCCGCGCCGGAGTCGTCGAGCTGATGCTTGAGCTCGCGCGCGGTGTACATCGGATTGGTGTTGACCACGGTCAGGCCGGCGCGCAACACGCCGAAGGTCGCGATCGGATACTGCAGGCAGTTGGGCATCATGATCGCGACGCGATCGCCCTTCTTGAGCTTGAGTTCGCCGAGCAGATACGCGGCGAACTGCGCGCTGAGCCGGTCGATGTCGCCGTAGGTCAGTACCTTGCCGAAATTGGAGAAGGCGGGACGGTCGCGATAATTTTCGATAGCGTTTTCCAGCACCGATACGATGGACGGGAACTCGTCCACGTCGATCTGTGCCGGCACGCCTTCAGGATACTGAGCAAGCCACGGTCGTTCGAAACTCATCGCGATCCCCTCTCTAATCGCTCGTCGATTCTGGCCGCCGGCCCGCTGTGTGCGCTGCCGTACGGTATTTTCTCGATTGGAGCATAGGCTCTACTGACTGGCAAGGCGATGCTGCGAAGGGCGGTGCGGACATTGTCCGCGGCCTCGCGGACCTGTCACGATGGCGCTCCGAGGGGGGCGCGCGAACGGTCGTGCGAAGCGGCCGCCGCCGCCGGCGTAGGTATAGCGGCAAGGCGACCGCGGTAAAGGGAGGCTTCCTGTGAATAGTGCGAACAGCCGCGAGAATGGGATCGCCGTGCGACGAAAATCGAGCCTCGGGCCGCCATGGCGCCGGTTCGTGCTGGCGGCGGTCCTGGCGCTGTCGTCGACGGCCTGCGGCCGCGACCCGCCCGAGCAGCGCCTGCGCGACTCGGTGACGCAATTCCAGGCCGCGATCGAGCAACGCGACGCGCCGGCCCTGCAGGAGTGGCTGGCGGCCGATTTCGTCGGCCCCGAGGGGCTGGACCGCGAAGGCGCGCGCCGGCTCGCGGTCGGCAGTTTCCTGCGCTATCGGCAACTCGGCGTGACGGTCGGCCCGCTCGATATCGCCCTGCAGCCCGACCACGCGACCGTACGTTTCACCGCGGCATTGACCGGCGGCTCCGGCCGGCCCCTGCCCGAAGCGGCGCGGCTGTACGAAGTGGAGACCGGCTGGCGCGAGGAAGACGGCGACTGGCGCATGACCTCGGCGCGCTGGACCGCGAAGCTGTAGTCCGCGAGCGTTTCGCGGCGCCAGGGCGATGGCCCGGCAAGCGCAAGCAAGATCCCGGATACGACGAGAGCGGCCGAAGCCGCTCTCGCAGGTGCCGGTGGCCGCAAGGCCGGGCGTTCTTCGTTTGTACCGGCGCCGGTCAAGCCGCCTTGCGTGCCGCCAACTGGCGCAGCACGTAATGCAGGATGCCGCCGTGGCGGCTGAAGAGCGACGCTAACGCGCCACGGGCGCGTGTCGCTCTGAAGGCCGATAGCCGTGGGGCTATCGGCGGGTCTTCCGCTCGGTCAATTGCTGCTCAAGCCGCCTTGCGCGCAGCGAGTTGGCGCAACACGTAATGCAGGATGCCGCCGTGGCGGCTGAAGAGCGACGCTAACGCGCCACGGGCGCGTGTCGCTCTGAAGGCCGATA